>CALEMG010000102.1 GCA_937910835.1 uncultured Alphaproteobacteria bacterium
CGCGGCGGAATATGCGGGTCGTGGTATTTTGAAAGGGTAAGGCTTGCCGTGACGCTCTCCCTCTCGGACCTTGCGAGGACGACGCAGGATGTTTACGAGCGCAATGCCACCCGCTTCGATGCGGAACGTCCCAAAATCCTGTTTGAGAGAAACTGGCTTGAGCGGTTCCTCTCCTTCATCCCCGATCAAGGCCTTGTCCTCGATTTAGGGTGCGGTTCTGGTGACCCCATTGCGAGTTATATCATAGGACAGGGGTACAGACTGACCGGCGCGGATGCGTCCGCCGCCATGCTCCGTCTTGCGCGCGCGAAATTTCCCGACGGCGACTGGCGGCAGATGGATATGCGGGCCCTCGATCTGCCCGAACGGTTTCACGGTATCCTTGGTTGGGACAGCTTCTTTCATCTGACCCGCACAGAGCAAAGATCGGTTTTGCCTAAGCTCGCCGTACATCTTCTTCCTTCCGGCGTGCTCATGCTGACGGTAGGGCCAGGAGACGGCGAAGTGACCGGACATGTCGGGGACGATACCGTTTATCACGCCAGCCTCTCTATTGATGAATATACGTCCATTCTTATGTCTGAGGGCTTGGAAGTTATAGATTTTGTGACCGATGAAAAGGATTGCGCGGGCCATACGATCCTGCTGGCGCAGAAACGGGCAGACTCAATCTAAAACTTGATATGCGATTATTGATCCTCTGAGATCGTCCATGTTTGGGCCGCGTTTTTTGGCGCCTAAATTCAATTTAAAATTGAAAAATAAATTATTAATAATACTTAAAAAGGTGAATTTAATGGTGGGAGATCAACTATGGCACATCAGCTTTCTGCGAAAGGAGCGGCGTTTATCAAGCAGTTCGAAGGTTTAAGACTAAAGGCCTATGACGACGGCACAGGCGTGATGACGATCGGGTATGGTCATACGGGCGATGTGAAGATCGGGGAGACGATCACCCAGGCGCTGGCCGACAGCTACTTTAGCGAGGACGTCAAATGGGCAGTCGATACGGTCAACAACTCCGTGAAGACGGAATTGCAGCAAAATCAGATCGATGCACTTGTTTCCTTCACCTATAATGTCGGGGAGGGCGCGTTCAAATCCTCGACGCTGTTGAAGAAACTGAATACGGGCGATTATAAATCTGTCCCCTCCGAGCTGGACCGGTGGATTTATGCGGGTGAGAAAAAGGGGATGTTTGCTCAGTTTGTCCGCTGGGCTCATCTGGGAAGCGGAATGGAAGTCTCACCCGTCCTGAAGGCGCGGCGGGAGAAAGAGTGTGAACTTTTCAAGAGCTGAACCTATTCCTGATGCGAAACCGAATAAATCAACAGTTTTCCGACTATTAGCGGATTATTTGCAACTAATTTATCCGCAAAGCAATTTTACGGTTGACCTCGACTCTTGTATTTGATTCACTCCGTAAATGATTATTAGCCTTGAGATAAGAAAGCGTGCGAAAGCCGGAGCAGGACCCATCCTCGGGATTCTGGCGGTAGCTTATTTCAGCTATCATCTGGTCGAGGGCGACCGGGGCCTGTTTGCCTATCTCAAGCTTCAGCATGAAATCGATCGGGCCGAGGCGGCCTATCAGCTCACAGAAAACGAAAAGCAGGCGCTGGAAAAGCGCGTTGCCCTGTTGCGTCCCGAGAATCTTGATACAGACATGCTGGAAGAGCGCAGCCGTGACGTTCTAGGACTCGCGCATCCAGATGAAATCGTCATCTATATGAAATAGCCGGGCACTAGCCTGATTGTAAAAAATATATCCTGCTGAATGTCGTTTCTTTGCGTTTCTTGCGTAAAATTGAATAAAATAGCCATATTCTTTTTGTCTTTAAAGATATACCGATTTTCGGTTAATTTTTGAGTATTTTCAAAACTTTACAGTCATTAACCAATATAAAGTTAATAAATAAATTATACTTGTTTGTTAAGGTTTGGTCGGCCACATTCTGGCTAAGTGCAACGCGCGCCGAATGACAGGGAAGCTTCGGTTGCCTATTCGAATGGGAGATATCATGGCACGTCAAACCGCCAGCAGGGCGAAAAGTTCTGCCTCGAATGCCAAGAAACCGGCACGGAGCGCCGGCAAGGCCGCCCCGAAATTTTCAAAAGAGCAGACCCAGAAATTTTACTATGACATGTTGCTGATCCGCCGGTTCGAGGAAAAGGCAGGCCAGATATACGGCATGGGCCTGATCGGCGGATTTTGCCATCTTTATATCGGTCAGGAAGCTGTGGTTGTTGGTATGAAGTCGGCGATCACGGAAGATGACGCAGTAATTACATCGTACCGCGATCATGGTCATATGCTTGCCTGTGGGATGGATCCTAAGGGCGTGATGGCGGAACTTACCGGGCGTGAGGGCGGCTATTCCAAGGGGAAGGGCGGCTCCATGCATATGTTCTCGAAAGAGGCTAACTTCTACGGCGGTCACGGGATTGTCGGGGCTTGCGTACCGCTCGGTACCGGTCTCGCCTTCAGTCAGAAATACCAGGACAGTAAGGATATCACCCTTTGCTATATGGGCGATGGCACCGTCAATCAGGGGCAGGTCTATGAAAGCTTCAATATGGCGGAGCTTTGGAACCTGCCGGTTGTCTATGTCATTGAAAATAATGAGTATGCCATGGGCACCTCAGTCAAGCGCTCCTCCGCCCAGACACAGCTTTATAAGCGCGGGGAAAGCTTTAATGTGCCCGGTGAGCAGGTAGACGGCATGGATGTTTTCGCCGTTGCCGCTGCGGGTAAGAAGGCGGTGGATTGGGTCCGTGCGGGTAAGGGGCCGTATATACTTGAAATGAAGACCTACCGCTATCGCGGTCATTCGATGTCGGATCCGGCGAAGTACCGCTCGAAAGAGGAGGTCAACAAGAAGCGCGCTGAGCATGACCCGATCGATCACCTGCGGCAGACCATGTTGGACGATAAAATCAATACGGAAGACGAACTCAAGGAGATCGACCGCAAGATAAAGGCGATTATTGCCGATGCGGTTGAATTCGCCCAGAACAGTCCGGAGCCACAGCCGGAAGAGCTTTATACGGATGTTTTGGCCTGAGCGCCGATCAGCTTGAGAAGGACTAGATAAATGCCAACAGAAATTTTAATGCCGGCGCTCTCGCCGACGATGACGGAAGGCAAGCTGGCCCGCTGGATGGTGAAAGAAGGCGATACGGTCAGTTCCGGCGATGTACTTGCAGAGATTGAGACGGATAAGGCGACGATGGAAGTCGAGGCAGTCGATGAAGGGAAAATCGGCAAAATCCTGATTGAGGGCGATACCGAGAATGTCGCGGTAAATACACCGATTGCGGTTCTCCTTGAAGAGGGGGAAGATGCCAGTGATCTTGATGGTTTTTCTGCATCATCTGCTCCCGCAGCAGCACCGGAGACGGCGGACGATACTCCCGCCAAGGAAGAGCCGGCGCCATGTGTCAGTGTCTCTGAAACTCCCGATGCCTACGACGCCAGTGGCGAAATCCCCGAAGGCACGGAAATGGTCAAGATGACCGTCCGTGAGGCACTCCGCGATGCGATGGCGGAGGAAATGCGCGATGATGAACGAGTTTTCGTCATGGGCGAGGAAGTTGCCGAATATCAGGGCGCCTATAAGGTTACGCAAGGGCTGCTGGACGAATTCGGCGCGCGCCGGGTGATCGATACGCCGATTACCGAGCATGGTTTTGCCGGTGTTGGTGTCGGTGCGGCATTTCATGGATTGCGTCCGATTGTTGAATTTATGACCTTTAACTTTGCCATGCAGGCGATTGACCAGATTGTCAATTCGGCGGCCAAGACACGCTATATGTCCGGTGGCCAGATGAGCAGCCCGATTGTGTTCCGGGGCCCCAATGGCGCGGCAGCGCGGGGCGCGGCGCAGCATTCACAGTGCTATGCCTCCTGGTACTCCCATGTTCCCGGATTGATCGTGATTGCGCCACATACAGCGGCGGACGCCAAGGGCCTTCTGAAGGCGGCAATTCGTAATCCAAACCCGGTGATCTTCCTTGAAAATGAAATACTTTATGGTCAGAGTTTCGAGGTGCCGGTCCTTGATGATTTTGTCCTGCCGATTGGCAAGGCGAAGATCGAGCGTTCCGGTGACGACGTGACCATCGTTTCCTTCGGCATGGGGATGCGCTATGCGCTTGAAGCGGCGGAGGAACTCGCGAAAGAGGATATTTCCGCCGAGGTGATCGACCTTCGTACCATCCGGCCGATGGATATGGAGACGGTGCTTGCCTCGGTCCGCAAGACCAACCGTTGCGTCACGGTAGAGGAGGGCTGGCCGCAAAGCGGCGGCGGGGCGGAGATTACCGCGCAGATTATGCATCACGCCTTTGACTATCTGGATGCACCGGTTCTTCGCGTATCCGGCAAGGACGTACCGATGCCTTATGCGGCCAATCTTGAAAAACTGGCGCTACCACATACTGACGAGGTCGTGGCGGCGGCCAAATCTGTCTGTTATCGCGATTAAAGGGGGCGAACATGCCAATTACCATTACAATGCCGGCCCTCTCACCGACCATGACAGAGGGAAAGCTTGCCAACTGGCAGGCAAAAGAAGGCGATAGCGTCGCATCGGGTGATGTTCTGGCCGAAATTGAAACCGATAAGGCCACCATGGAAGTCGAGGCGGTTGACGAGGGAACCCTTGGCAAAATTCTCGTTCCGGGCGGCACTGAAAATGTCGCTGTGAATACGCCGATCGCGATCCTGCTGGAAGAGGGGGAAGACGCCTCCGCTCTGGATGGATATGAGGCGGAAGGCGGTGCGGCCCCTGCGGACACGCCTGCGCCAACAGCAGAAGAAAAGGGGGGTGACCTTGCGCCTAAGGCTGCTCCCGCACCCTCGCAAAACACCAAAGCCGAACCTGAAAAATTGGGTGATCGTATTTTTGCAAGTCCATTGGCCCGACGCATCGCCAAGGACGCTGGGCTCGATCTTGGTTCGATTTCCGGCTCCGGCCCGCATGGCCGTATCGTAAAGACGGATGTTGAAGAGGCCATCGCATCCGGTGGTGCCAAAGCTGCTGCTCCCGAAAAGGCGGCGACCGCACCTGCACCTCAGGCGGCAACCCCACCGCCAGAGGGCAATTACGAGGAAATACCGCTTACCAGCATGCGCAAAACCATTGCACGGCGATTGTCAGAGGCAAAACAGACTATTCCTCATTTCTACCTCACCATCGAATGTGAGCTGGATAACTTGCTGGCGATGCGCAAAGAACTGAACGCGCGATCCGATGACTACAAGATTTCGGTCAATGATTTCATCATCCGGGCGTCGGCGCTTGCGCTCAAGAAAGTGCCGACGGCAAATGCCTGCTGGGGCGGGGACAAGATCCTGCAGTATAAGGATTTTGATGTTTCCGTTGCCGTTGCAATCGATGGCGGACTGATTACGCCGGTGGTCCGCAATGCCGACCAGAAGGGCCTCGCTGTCATCTCCAACGAAATGAAGGAGCTGGCAGGCCGGGCGAAGGAAGGCAAACTGATGCCCGAAGAATATCAGGGCGGATGCTTCTCGATCTCCAACCTCGGCATGTTCGGGATTAAGGAATTTTCTGCTGTGATCAATCCGCCTCAGGCCGCCATTCTAGCGATTGGCGCAGGTGAGATGCGCCCTGTAGTCAAGGACGGCGCGCTCGCCATGGCCAACATGATGAGCGTGACCCTTTCCTGCGATCATCGGGTGATTGACGGCGCATTGGGCGCGGTACTGTTAAAACATTTCAAAGGCTATATCGAAGAGCCCTTGACCATGATGCTGTGAGGAGCCGGATATGAGCGATATGAATTTCGACCTGGTTGTTGTCGGCTCTGGTCCCGGCGGTTATGTGGCGGCGATCCGGGCGGCACAGCTCGGCATGAAGACCGCCGTCATCGAAAAGGAACATCTTGGCGGCATCTGTCTTAACTGGGGTTGTATTCCGACAAAGGCGCTGCTTCGGACGGCGGATATCTATACCCTGCTCAAGCATGCGGATGAATTCGGGATCAAGGTTAAAGGAGCATCGGTTGATCTCAAGAAAACCGTGGAACGCTCCCGTCAGGTGGCCGGGCAGCTTTCCGGCGGCGTGAAGCATCTGTTGAAGAAGAACAAGGTCACCGTTATCGACGGCCATGGCAAACTTGCTGGTTCCGGCAAGGTTGAGGTTAGCAAGGACGGCAAGGTTGTCTCAACCGTCGCTGCCAAGCATATAATCCTCGCCACTGGCGCGCGGGCGCGGACATTGCCGGGGCTTGAACCCGACGGCAAGCTGATCTGGACCTATAAGGAAGCACTCGTCCCTGACGTGACGCCGAAAAAGCTGCTGGTTGTCGGGTCCGGCGCGATCGGGATCGAGTTTGCAAGCTTTTTCAACGCGTTGGGCTCTGATGTTACGGTTGTTGAGGTGATGGACCGGATCCTGCCGGTGGAGGATGCGGAGATTTCCGCCTTTGCCGAGAAAGCCTTCAAGAAACAGGGGATGACCATCCATAAAGGCACGACGGTTTCAGAGCTTAAGAAATCCGGAAACACGGTCACCGCCACTTTCAAAGACAAGAAGGACAAAACCTCCTCCGATACCTTTGATCGCGTTATACTCGCGGTTGGTATTGTCGGCAACGTGGAAAATCTGGGCCTTGAAGGAACCAAGGTAAAGGTGGATCGCACTCATGTTGTGATCGATGAGTTCTCCCGCACTGGAGAGCCCGGCGTCTATGCCATTGGCGATCTGACAGGACCGCCGTGGCTCGCGCATAAAGCCTCCCATGAAGGGGTGATCTGCGTTGAAAAAATTGCTGGCGAGAAGGATGTGCATCCGCTCAACACGGCGAATATTCCGGGTTGCACCTATTGCCATCCGCAGGTTGCGTCTGTTGGCATGACCGAAGCGGCGGCGAAGGAGAAAGGCTACGATATCAAGGTCGGGCGCTTTCCCTTTATCGGCAACGGCAAGGCCATAGCCCTAGGGGAGCAGGAAGGCTTGATCAAGACAATTTTCGATGCGAAAACCGGTGAATTGCTGGGCGCACACATGGTTGGTGCGGAAGTGACGGAGCTTATTCAGGGTTATGGCATTGCCAAGACACTGGAGACGACGGAAATTGAACTGAAGCAATGCATGAATCTGTGCTTGACGCTTATGGTAAGGTCATCCACATGTAGGTGTAAGCTGTTCCGGCAGCATATGAATGTATGTTAAGGTGAGATCATGACTGAGACGACCGCCATAAAGCGTGTACGCCATCCGGAAAAGGTAAATCGTCCGGATAACCCGATTCAGAGAAAACCCTCATGGATCCGGGTGAAGGCGCCTGTCTCCAAAACCTATCATGAGACGCGGGAACTGATGCGTGGCCTCAACCTCACTACGGTCTGTGAGGAAGCATCCTGCCCCAACATTGGCGAATGCTGGTCAAAGAAGCATGCGACCATGATGATCATGGGGGAGATCTGCACACGGGCCTGCGCTTTTTGCAATGTTTCCACCGGCAAGCCGAACCCACTTGATCCGTTTGAGCCTTTCAACGTGGCGACGGCGGTCAAGACAATGGGGCTTAATCATGTGGTGATTACTTCCGTTGACCGGGACGATCTGAAAGACGGCGGCGCGCAGCATTTCGCCGACGTCATCACGGCGATCCGCGAAGCGACACCGGATACCACCATTGAAATTTTGACACCCGATTTCCTCAAGAAACCGGGTGCTTTGGAAGTTGTTGTTAAGGCAAAACCTGATGTCTTCAACCACAATCTTGAGACGGTACCGAAACTCTATACCTCCGTCCGGCCGGGCGCGCGCTATTACCATTCCCTCCGCCTGCTGGAGCAGGTGAAGGAGCTCGATCCGAACATGTTCACGAAATCCGGCCTGATGGTTGGTCTCGGTGAGGAAAAGGATGAAGTCCTGCAGGTGATGGACGATATGCGCGTTGCCAATATTGATTTTATTACCATCGGCCAGTATCTGCAGCCGACGGTCAAGCATCACGCAATTGATCGTTTTGTGACACCTGATGAGTTTGCTGTTCTGGAGAAACAGGCCTATGCTAAGGGCTTCCTGATGGTTTCCGCTTCGCCGCTGACCCGTTCAAGCCATCATGCGGGCGAGGATTTCGCGAAGCTGAAAGCCGCACGGGAGCGGGCTAACGCCTCAAAGTAACGTTAAAACCGTGTATGGGTAAAATGTAGAGTATGCCAACACATGCCGAAAAGCGGGTTCTGCCCTATCAGCCAAAAGAAATGTTCGATCTTGTGGCGGCGATTGATAAATATGATGAGTTCCTGCCCTGGTGCATCGGCGCGCGCATCAAGGAGCGAAAAGAGAACATCGTTCTTGCCGATCTGGTGATCGGGTTCAAACTCTTCCGTGAGAAATTCACCTCCAAAGTGACGCTGGATGAAGCGAATAGCCGCATCGATGTTGAGTATATGGACGGACCCTTCCGCTACCTCAACAACCACTGGCAATTCAATGAGCATCCCGAGGGTTGCGAAGTGGACTTCTTCGTCGATTTTGAGTTCCGCTCGATAATCCTGCAGAAAACGATCGGGATGCTCTTTAACGAGGCAGTGACCCGAATGATCTCGGCTTTTGAGGCGCGCGCAAAAGAACTCTACGGCGCCAAACCCGACGCTCAGGACCGATCCGCTAACGGCTAGCGGCGGCAAGCAGCATTTCAAGCCCTGTCTTGACAGTGGCAAGGCGGACTTCGGACCGGCCAATATCGCCATATTCCATCTTTCGATGCTCCGCGACGCCGTCTTCGGTCGCAACTGCAAAATGGACAAGGCCCACCGGTTTTCCGGGGCCGCCGCCGCCAGGGCCTGCGATACCCGTCACTGCGACAGTGAGATTTGCGCCCGCTGTTTTAAGGGCGCCCAGCGCCATTTCGCGCGCCGTTTCTTCGGATACTGCGCCATAACTGCGCAATATATCGGTGCTGACGCCGATGACGCGGGCCTTTGCCTTATTGCTGTAGGTGATAAAGCCGCGATCGAACACATCTGAGGAACCCGCAATATCTGTGAGTGCCCCTCCGATCAGGCCGCCAGTGCAGGACTCTGCCGTTGCGAGCTGCCATTTCTTCTGGCGGCATTGCTCAAGAACGTCGGTAGCCAGCTTTTCGATTTCAACGCTAAAAATTCCCATCATATATCCTTTTTATTATTACCAACAGGACCGAGGCAATCAGTCCCGCGACATAGTCATCGATCATAACGCCAAATGCGCCTTTGACTTTCCTGTCCAGCCAGCCGATGGGCCAGGGCTTCAGAATATCGAGGGCGCGAAAGATCACAAATGCCAGAAAAATCATCAGCGGGGTCAGATCTGCCGCATGCAGCGCGAGCCAGATGCCCGCC
>CALEMG010000103.1 GCA_937910835.1 uncultured Alphaproteobacteria bacterium
CGATACTGATTTAAATACAGACGTGAATTGGCGGGGCACAGCCTCATAAAAAAAGGCGTGAAACCTACCCAGTTTCACGCCTTTTCTTTATTGTATTGGAGCTTAACGGTTTAGTTCGCCTGCCGACGGAGGAAAGCCGGAATATCTAGAAGGTCCTCGTCTTCCTGCTTCTGGTCAATCTTCACTGAAGAAGTTACTTCCTTACGAACCGTCGGGCTTTGCGGTGCCGCTGGAGCGGGCGCGGCGGGCGTTGGAGCTACCCGGGTGCTCGTCGGCTCTTTGCGTACCGGTGCCGGCGCTTCTTCCCTTGCCGTTTCCTTACGGAAGTTACGGCTAACGCCGGTCATCCGCTCAAACAAGCTCGGCCCACGTTTCTTCGACTTGGAATCCGCCGCACCGGCCAACGCCTCCTGCGCATCCGGATTTACAAGTTTCTCCGGGCTCTTATCGACTTTAATCGCAGGTGGTGCCGTGAAGGGGCTGTCTTTTCCTTCCGCTTCGGAGGGAGCCATGTCGCTCTCTTCCATTTCTTCATCAATGTCGGAGAGAAGATCACGCTCCTGATCGACAGCCAGGTTTCCGCTCATATAGCCTGCATCCGTAGATGTAGAGCCCATCTCAAGATTTTCCGATCCAGTTGTTGCATCGCCTGCCTGAGCCACCGGCTGACCGGAGAAATTTCCACCAGGCACCGATGCCCCAAATCCAGAGGCGGATATATCTGCCGCCGCAGGCACCATAGGCGCCCCCTCCGATGCGCCCGAAGTAGAGAGAGACGCAACGTTGCTTTCGCCCTTCACGGACAACAGAGACGTGACATTGGGAGAATTGGCCTTTTGAGCCTCTAGTGCATCAATCCCTGTTGCGACGACGGAAACCCGCATACTGCCTTCCATCTCGGTATCGAAAGTAGATCCGACGATGATATTTGCCTCCGGGTCGACCTCACTGCGGATTCGGTTAGCGGCCTCATCCAGTTCATACAGGGTGAGATCCATGCCGCCTGTGATATTGATGAGAACGCCGCGTGCACCCTTCATGGAGACATCATCCAGCAATGGATTGGAGATGGCGGCCTCAGCGGCTTCGATCGCCCGGTTTTCACCGCTCGCCTCGCCGGTACCCATCATCGCCTTGCCCATTTCGTTCATGACCGTGTTCACATCAGCAAAGTCAAGATTGATCAGGCCCGGCATGACCATCAGGTCAGTGACACCGCGCACACCGGAATGAAGCACTTCATCGGCCATGTTAAACGCATCGGCAAAGGTAGTTTTCTCATTGGCGATCCGGAAGAGATTCTGGTTCGGAATGATAATCAGCGTATCCACATAACGCTGCAACTCCTCGATGCCGGCTTCCGCGATCCGCATCCGGTGGCTGCCTTCAAACTGAAAGGGCTTCGTTACAACACCAACGGTTAGAATTCCTCTTTCACGAGCTGCCCGCGCCACAACCGGCCCCGCGCCTGTACCCGTACCGCCACCCATGCCGGCGGTGATAAAGCACATATGAACGCCTTCAAGATGACCGATAATTTCGTCAAGCGCTTCTTCCGCTGCGCCGGCCCCAATATGAGGTTTCGATCCGGCGCCGAGCCCCTCGGTCAACTCAGCCCCAAGTTGAATACGACGCTCGGCTAAGCTCTGCTTCAGGGCCTGCGCATCAGTGTTGGCAACAACGAACTCCACCCCTTGAAGCTCCGAGGAAATCATGTTGTTCACCGCGTTACCGCCAGCCCCTCCGACGCCTAATACCAAGATTTTCGGTTTTAGCTCTGACTGCTCCGGCACTGACAAATTGATACTCACGGTACTCTCCTCCTCTACTACGCTGACGAACAGCTAATTAATACCAAATATTGTGGTTAATGAAACCCTACTTCTCACTATATTGACAATTTTTCTGCATTTTTTTGCCTAAAAATTCTCCTTGAACCAGTTTCCTACCCGTAAAAACCGATTTTTCGGCGGCTTTTCCGCCAACGACATCTTGATGCCCTCATCAAATCTTTCCCGTACCGCATAAGACAACAATCCGGCAACGGCGGTAAAAGCGGGTCCGTCCGTCGCATCGGCAAGCCATTTAACACGGATAGGTATACCCATGCGCACTAGCTTATCGAGAACGCGGACGGTAAGTTCATGCACCCCGGCAAGCTGCGCCGCACCGCCGCAGAGGACCGCACGACGCCCCGCAACCTTGTTAAAACCGGAAGCAGTCAGCCGGTCATTAACCAGTTCCAGAATCTCTTCAAGGCGTGGTTTGATAATGCCGACGAGCATGGAGCGCGGCACATGATTGGCGACGTCATGATCCATTTCTCCGATCAGCGGGACATCAATGATTTCCTTCTCATCAGCCGGGCTGGCCAAGGCGTTGCCATACAGCGTCTTCATCCGTTCCGCATTGGCAAGCGTTGTCGATAGCCCGCGTGCGATGTCGTTGCTGACATGACTACCACCAACCGGGATCACTTCGTTATAGACCATTTCCCCATCATAGAAGACGGCAAAAGAAGTGGAGCCTCCGCCCATATCAATCACGGTGACCCCGAGATCCATTTCATCTTCCACCAAACAAGCGAGCCCGGATGCATAGGGCGCAGAGACCATACCCGCAACCCCAAGATGGCAGCGTTCGACACAGTTGGCGAGGTTGCGCATATGGCTATTTTGCAGGGAAACCATATGCATGCTGACGCCGAGGCTTTCCCCATACATCCCCCGCGGATCGCGAACGCCGCGGTTACCATCCACCGTATACCCAACGGGAAGTGCATGAATGACAGTGCGTCCTTCTGGCTGATAGCTTGCACGGGCCTCCTTCAAGGTGCGCTGCAAGTCCTTTTCAGTTATTTCCTGCCCGCCGATCGACATCTCGACATCCACCGTCTGCGAGGCCGGCCTACCGGCGGAAACGCCCAGAAAAACCTCTCGTACGGTTTCCCCCGCCATGCGCTCAGCAGCATCAACGGCGGACCGAATAGCTTCCTCCGCCATTTCCATATTGGTAATTCCGCCCGCCCGCAAACCACGGGAGACCTGATGACCGATGCCGGTTATGCGAAGACGCCCAGCTTCCTCCGTCGCGACGAAACAACATACTTTCGTCGACCCGACATCCAGCGCTGCCAAAGGTCCATTGCGTCCTGCTGCCATTACCTTCTCACTCGCTCCGTCTTTCGTTTATTCCAATTTATTAGATCTGCAATCATGTATCGTTCCCCGCAAGACGGCGCAGCTTCGCCGCCTCATCCTTCAACCGGACATACATGCGATCCTTCCCGCGCAGATCGATAGCAACTACATCCTTGTCGAGAATCTTCTGCTCATTCTGTATCTGGTTAAGTTGTTTCCAAGCCCGCGATGCCCCTTTTTCAGGCAATAGAACCATTACATCGTTCTCGAATTCCAGGTTCCAGCGCCGGTCGCGGATACGAACGGCACTCTCAAGCCGGGTGAACAACTCCGGCATTTGCGCAAGCATGTCGAACAATTCCGCTGCGTGATCATTCGCACCAGGCCCGACAACCTTCGGAAGATATCGGAATGCCGCCTCATCCTTTTTCGAGACTAAAGCTCCCGTCCGATCAATCACGCCGGTCTTGCCATCAATCTGCCAGCGTGCGTACGGACGCCGCTCTGTAATTTCGACAAAGATCTCATCGGGATAACGGCGCATCACCGATGCACTCTCAATCCACCCGAGGGTTTCGAGCCGCTCGCGTGCCGCCTCTGGGTCAATGCCAAGGATACTCTCCCCGCGTTCAATATCCAGTACACGAAGGATATCATTCCCTGAAGTCCTATCCCGACCAACCACACTAATCTGTTGCACGGTGAGGCCGAAGACTTCCGCAAGCGACTGTTGCTGTTCATCAATCCAGAGCGCGCTTCTCTCCATTACTTCCGCCCGAACGATGAAATTCGTCACACCGCCGACCACAACAGCGACGAGAAGCACCCCACCACAGATAAGCGCAGGCTTACGCCAGGCAGGCGTAGGCTTGCGCCGACTTCCCCGGCGTGGTTTTTCCGATCTGAAGGGCGCACTGATCCGATCGGTAATTTCGATCGTCATACTGCCAAGTCGGGAAAACGCAGCGCCAGTAGAAAATCTGGGTTCCGACTTTCTTTTTGCCGCCTTTTTCTTTTTACCGCCACCGCGTATGCTTTTACTTAGCCCGCCATTCTTGGACGTCGTCTTACGCGAACGTACGGTTGAGGGAATAACGCGGTCATCTTTGTCAATGGTTATCGGTCGCATGATGCATCCTCCACAATCCAGCTGACGAGATCTACAAAGGAAATACCGGAATGAGCGGCAATCTCCGGAACAAGGCTGAGCGATGTCATGCCCGGCTGAGTATTCGTTTCCAGCATATAAAATTTACCCGGTCCGTCCCCCGTATCATCGAAACGCAGATCGCTCCGGCTAACGCCTCTGCATCCCAAGGTCTGGTGGGCAAGCAAAGCCAGCCGCAGCGCTTCTTCGTAGTCGGCAGGATCAAGCGGAGCCGGCATCAGATGTTCCGCTTTTCCGGCGGTATATTTGGCCTCGTAATCATAAAATCGGCCAAGTGGGCTTATCTCGACCGCGCCAATGGCGGCTTCCCCCATGACAGCAACCTGTATTTCCC
>CALEMG010000104.1 GCA_937910835.1 uncultured Alphaproteobacteria bacterium
AGAAGCTTTCCGGAGGGTCGGCCCTGACTGTTACCAACTTAAAAAAAACCGGATGCCAAGCCGACATTGGCTGCAAATTAGCGTAACCAATGCTTCTCGACAACCCCACCCATTAGAAACATCTGTTGCCCCTCGACAAGCGGCTGCTCGGCATGGACCCGGGCACGAAAACCATCGGCCTCGCCATTTCCGATCCCGCCTTGAAAATAGGCACGCCCCTTATGACAATCAAGCGGACAAAGTTCAAGGCGGATGCGGAAGAAATTCGCAAAATCATCGAGAAATGGTCCATCGGCGGTTTCGTCATCGGCCTGCCGGTCAATATGGACGGAAGCGAGGGGCCGCGATGCCAGTCGATTCGCCAGTTTCAGAAAAATCTCGCGGAATATTTCGACCTGCCCATGTGTTTCTGGGATGAGCGGCTGTCCACTGTCGCCGTCACCCGCAGCATGATCGATGCCGACGCATCCCGCGCAAAAAGGGCGAAAGCGGTCGATAAAATGGCCGCCGCCTTTATCCTTCAGGGCGCACTCGACGCGATGAGATAAAAATATCAACTTGCGCTTGTCGCTTTTCGGGAAGGCCGCTATACAGTTGGCTTTTAATGACAAACACAGATCCCATACGATTTGCCCATCGGCATCTCCTCGATATCGCGCGGCTCAACGCAACCGATATCAATCAAATCCTTTCCCTAGCCGAACATTACGCGGAAATCGCCCGCACGCCGGACAAAAAGCGTGATCTCCTGCGCGGCAAGACCCAGATCAACCTCTTCTTTGAAAACTCCACCCGGACCCGCACCTCGTTTGAGCTTGCCGGGAAACGCCTCGGCGCGGATGTGATCAATATGTCGGTCGGGTCCAGCTCGGTGAAAAAGGGCGAGACCCTGATCGATACGGCCATGACCCTGAATGCCATGCATCCCGATGTACTGGTGATCCGGCACGGCGATTCGGGCGCGCCACATCTCCTCGCGCAGAAAGTCGATTGCGCCGTCATCAACGGCGGGGACGGCAGCCATGAACATCCAACGCAGGCGCTGCTCGATGCGCTGACCATCCGCCGCCGCAAGGGGCGTCTGGAAGGGCTGATCGTTGCCATTTGCGGCGATATCCAGCATAGCCGCGTTGCCCGGTCCAATATCGCGCTGCTCAACATCATGGGCGCGCGGGTCCGGATCGTCGGGCCGACGACATTGATCCCGTCCAACGCCGCGAAGATGGGCGTGGAAGTTTATAACAAAATGTCCGAAGGGCTGAAGGATGCGGATATCGTGATGATGCTGCGGTTGCAGACCGAGCGGATGCAGGGCTCCTTCGTGCCGTCGATCCGCGAATATTTCCATTTCTTCGGCCTAGACAAGGAAAAGCTCTCCGTCGCCAAACCGGACGCCCTCATCATGCATCCGGGACCGATGAACCGCGGCGTCGAAATCGACTCCGAGATCGCAGACGACCTGAATATCAGCGCCATATCGGAACAGGTGGAGATGGGTGTCGCGGTGCGCATGGCCTGCCTTGATCTTCTTTCGCGGGGGACAGCGGCATGAGCAAACCAATCCGCGCCCTTATCAACGCCCGCCTGCTGGACCCGGCAACAAATACGGATGTTCAGGGCGGTGTCCTGATCGAAAAAGGCAAGATCCTCGACTGGGGTGCCCATATCAAAAAGGGAAGCCTTCCCGACGGCGTAAAAGTGGAAGATTGCAACGGTTACTGCCTCGCGCCCGGTCTTGTCGATGCCCATGCGTATCTTTGTGAGCCGGGCAAGGAACATCGCGAAACCATGATGACCGCGGGCATGGCCGCCGCCGCAGGCGGGGTCACCACGATCAATGCCTTCCCCGCCACCGAACCCGTGATCGACGATCCGGCGATTGTGGAAATGGTCCGCCGCCGCGCCAAGACGACCTGCGCGGTCAACGTCTACATCACCGGTGCGTTGCCGAAAGGCTTACTGGGTGAGGAGATGGCGGAAATGGGCCTTCTCTCGGAGGCTGGTGTTGTCGCCGTCAGTGACGGGCAGTTCGCGATCAGCAATATCAACCTTATGCGGCGGGCGCTTGCCTACTCCAGCATGTTTGACCTGCCGGTTATTGTCCATGCGGAGGATCCCGCGCTCGCGGCAGGCGGCGTCATTACTGGCGGCCGCACCGCCACCTTTATGGGCCTGAAGTCTGTTCCCACTTGCGCCGAAGCCATCCTTGTTGAACGGGATATCCGTCTCGTAAAAATGACCGGCGCGCGTTGGCATGCGGCGCACTTAAGCACAAAAGATGCTCTCGACACCATGCGCCGGGCAAAGAATGACGGCCTAAACGTCACTGCCGGCACCGCACCGCATTACCATGCGCTCAACGATCTGGAGCTCGGCGAATACCGCACCTTCGCTCGTGTTTCCCCACCGCTTAGGGAAGAGGAAGAGCGCCTCGCCGTGATAGAGGCAATCAAGGACGGTACCATCGATGTCATATCTTCTCAGCATCTGCCGCAAAGCGCGGACAGCAAGCGCGTGCCGTTTGCGCAAGCCAAGCCCGGCGTGATCGGGCTGGAGACCATGCTGCCGGTCAGCCTACGGCTCTATCACAATGGCGATGTTGATCTGTTGCGCTTGCTCTATACAATGACAATCGCACCGGCGAAGCTGCTTGGTCTGGAGGCCGGGGCGATCAAAAAAGGGGCTGATGCGGACCTTTTCCTTTTCGATACGGAAAAGCCTTGGCAGGTGGATGGTGACGCTCTTCTCTCCAAATCCAAGAACACCGCGTTTGACGGCCATCTGTTGCAGGGCCGGGTGCTTAAAACCTTTGTCCGCGGCAAGGCCGTTATCGAGCTATAGGAGGCCCCGATGCCGGACCCGCTTGGTGATTTCAGTCTAACCTGGCCTTTCTATGCCGCCGCGCTTATCGGTTATCTCGTGGGATCGATTCCCTTCGGCCTGGTGCTGACGAAGCTTGCCGGGCTCGGCGATGTCAGAAAAATCGGCTCGGGCAATATCGGCGCGACCAATGTCCTGCGCACCGGAAACAAGGGCCTCGCGCTTGCCACCTTGCTACTCGACGGCGGTAAAGGCGCGCTTGTCGTCATCCTCGCCAATGTGTTTCTCACGCAGGATTATGCGGTGCTCGCGGGTGGCGGCGCGTTTCTTGGACATCTTTACCAGATCTGGCTGAAATTCAAGGGTGGCAAGGGCGTCGCGACCTTTATCGGCGTCATGCTGGCGCTCAGCTGGCCCGCCGGACTTGCCGTTGCGCTCACCTGGCTGCTGACCGCTCTGATCTTCCGGATTTCCTCTCTTTCAGCGCTCGTCGCAGCTGCGCTTGCTCCGGTTTATATCTATATCCTGCAAGATCTCTCTCCGCTTGGCGGCACCTTTTACGGCGATACGCAACGGATCGAATTCTCGGCGCTGATGGCCATTCTCATTTTTATCCGCCATCGCGAGAATATTGGCCGCCTGTTGAAAGGCGAAGAGCCGCGCATCGGCAAAAAGAAATCTTGATTGTGGGTTGAATAATTTTCCTCTTATACATACTTAAGAGGGAATTTAATCGCCTGAGAGATCAAGGGACGAGCCGATGGATTCCGGCGCTACTCATTATATAAAGGATGCCAATGTCCTCCGCCTGCAGCAACTGCAGAACGCAGCGGATCAAGCCTTCACCGCACATGTCACCCGGCACAAGGCGGAAATCGCGCGGCGACACAGCTATTTTCAGGAAAAATTTGCCATCCTTGGCAAGGATATCCGGAAAAACACTCCCTCCGAGGCCCTTAAAATAGAGAATGATGAGGACTGTAGCGACCTGACGGCGGAAATTAAACCGCAAGAGGCTATGAGCACCGACGTGCCACAAGAGCATGCATCGCTCCACATTGATCCTGTCCCCGAGATAAAACGGCGAGAGCTCTCGGAGGAACGCCGGCGGCTTCGAAAATTCGGACGCCAGCGAATGATTAAGCGCGCCACGCCACCTACCATTCCGGCTCAGTCAAAGGAGGCACCGCAGGAAAACATGAAAAAACCACCGCCCTCTTCGCAAGATTCGATAGAAAACAGAGCTGCGGAGGAACTGAAAGTCCTGATGGAAATCGAGAAATTCGAGAAAATGATGAATCAGGTGAGAACCGCGTCTGGTCCTCCACACATATCCGCGCCAGAGCCACCGATGGTGGCAGCTCCCGCCAGTCCGCCAAAGACGAAAAAAAGAAGCTTGGATAAGATTTCATTTAAGAATCTGTTCGACCTGTCCCCGCAGTTTCGCGATATCGAGACGGACGACGAAGAGGTCTAGCAACCATAAGGCGGGAAAATAGATACGTAAAATTCAATTGACGCGATAAATATTCTTCTGCCATCTTTGAAAAATGGATGCGCAAACAGAATTGTCCTCGGAAGAACGGCTGGCCTGGCTCCGCCTGATCCGGTCGGAGAATGTCGGGCCGATTACTTTTTTCCAATTGCTGGGCCGTTTCGGCGCCGCGTCGAAGGCACTGGAGGCCCTGCCTGAACTCGCCCGTAAGGGCGGCCGGAAAAAGCCGATCCGGGTCTGCCCGGCGGGAGAGGCCGCGCGGGAGATGGAGGCCGTGCTGGCCTTCGGTGGACAGATGATTGCTGCATGCGAACCCGATTATCCGCTTTCACTCCGTATGATTGCCGACCCGCCGCCAGTGATTTCCATTCGCGGCCATGCTCATCTGTTAAATAAGGATATACTGGCGATTGTTGGCGCGCGCAATTCTTCCGCCGTCGCACTGCGCCTCACTGGGCAGATTGCCGGCGGAATATCCGATGCGAATATCATTATCGCCTCCGGCCTTGCGCGCGGCATCGATACGGCGGCGCATAAGGCTTCACTGGAAGGCGGAACCATCGCCGTGGTCGGCGGCGGCCTCGATTATCCGTATCCGCGCGAGAACAAGGCCCTGCAAGAGGAAATATACGAACGCGGCTGCGTCATCGCGGAGCAGCCCATAGGAATCGTTCCGCAGGCTCGCCACTTCCCCCGCCGCAACCGGATCATTTCCGGCCTTGCGCTCGGCGTGCTGGTGATAGAAGCCTCTCCCCGCTCCGGTTCGCTGATTACAGCACGCATGGCGCTTGAACAGGGGCGTGAAGTATTTGCGGTGCCCGGCTCCCCCATGGATCCGCGCGCCAAAGGCACAAATAACCTGATCCGGAACGGTGCAATGCTGATCGAAGAGGCGGCAGACATTATCGACGCGCTGCAAAGTATTCGTCAACGACCGCTGAAAGAACCGGACCAGCCGCTTCTTCCCTTTCTCGATCCGGTACAGCCAGCGGAGCAGGAGCTTGACCGGTTGCGCCCAGATATTCTCTCTTACCTAAGCCCGACGCCGGTCGAAATCGATGAACTGATCCGCCTCACCGGACAACCCCCCGCAACGATTTTAACGATTTTACTTGAACTGGAACTGGCAGGCAGAATAGAACGCCATTTCGGAAACAGGGTTTCAATCGTCGAGTAGCGCCTTTATATATCACGGCATGACGTACAAAAGAGAGACCTTGTATATAAGTAGAAAGCCTGCGGTATTGATATGAACGTTGTTGTTGTCGAATCCCCTGCAAAAGCCAAGACGATTAATAAGTATCTGGGCAAGGACTATACGGTTCTGGCATCTTATGGGCATATCCGCGACCTGCCATCGAAAGACGGATCGGTCGAGCCGGATCAGGATTTTGCCATGCATTATCAGAATGATGCGAAATCCGCGAAGCATATCAAAGCAATTGCCGACGCGTTGAAAGATGCCGAAAATCTCTACCTCGCAACTGACCCGGATCGCGAAGGGGAAGCCATCGCCTGGCATGTACTGAAAGTGATGGAAGAGAAGAAAAAACTGAAGAGCGCGAAAGTGAGCCGCGTCGTCTTTAACGAGATTACCAAGCGTGCTGTGCTGGAGGGAATCGCCCATCCCCGCGAGCTGGATATGAATCTAGTCGAAGCGCAGAAGGCGCGCCGGGCACTCGATTATCATGTGGGTTTCACCCTATCGCCGGTTCTCTGGCGGAAATTGCCGGGCGCGAAATCTGCGGGCCGCGTGCAGTCCGTCGCGCTCCGCCTCATCTGCGAGCGGGAACTGGAGATCGAAGCCTTCACCGCCGAAGAATACTGGACCATCGATGCGGATTTTCTTACCGACAAGAAGGACAAGATCGCCGCACGGCTGACCCACTTCGCGAACAAGAAGCTCGATAAGTTTGCGCTTCCGAATGCAGAAACCGCAACAGCCGCAGCTGAGAAAGTACGCGCGGGCAGCTTTTCCATCGCCGATGTCACGCAGAAGCCTACCAAGCGCAACCCATCCCCGCCCTTCACCACCTCTACCTTGCAACAGGAAGCTTCTCGCAAGCTGGGCTATGGTGCAAAAAGAACGATGATGGTCGCGCAAAAGCTCTATGAGGGCTTCAACCTTGGCGGTGAGACGCAGGGCCTGATCACCTATATGCGAACCGACGGTGTCAGCCTAGCAATGGAAGCCATGCACAGCGCCCGCGACGTCATCGAGAGCGAGTATGGCAAGGAATATGTGCCGGAGAAGCCGCGCTTTTATAAATCGAAATCGAAAAATGCGCAGGAGGCCCATGAGGCCATCCGTCCGACGGATCTTTCGCGCACTCCGGCGATGGTCGCGAAATATCTGGATCAGGAGCATTTACGGCTCTATGAACTGATCTGGAAGCGGACAATAGCCAGCCAGATGGAAAGTGCACAGCTGGAACGCACCACAATTGATTTCAGCGATGGCGAGGGGCAGACATTACGCGCCACCGGCAGCGTCGTACGATTTCCCGGCTTCCTCAAACTCTATGAAGAAGGCCGCGACGACGTGGCGGATGACGAAAATGGCAGCCGCTTGCCCGCCGTCAAGGCCGGAGAAGATGTCGCAACGGACAAGGTCCGTGAGGACCAGCATTTCACCGAGCCGCCACCCCGCTATTCCGAGGCGAGCCTGGTCAAGAAGCTGGAAGAACTCGGCATCGGCCGACCATCAACCTATGCCTCTATCATTTCTGTTTTGCAGGATCGCGATTACGTCCGGATCGAACAGAAACGCTTTATCCCTGAGGATAAAGGCCAGCTGGTCACCGCCTTCCTCGCCTCCTTCTTCACGCGCTATGTGGAATATGATTTCACGGCGCAATTGGAAGAAAAGCTCGATGATGTATCAGCGGACAAAATAGATTGGAAACAGGTTCTGCGCGACTTCTGGTTTGACTTTAATACTTTGGTAGAAGGCACTGCAGAACTTCGTGTTTCTGACGTTTTGGAGGAACTTAATCGGGTTCTTGCGCCTCATGTTTTCCCCCCGACCGAGGATGGAAAAGATCCCCGCACCTGCCCGAAATGCGACGATGGCCGTCTCAGTCTGAAGACCGGCAGATTCGGTGCCTTTATTGGCTGTTCGAACTATCCGGATTGCCGCTTTACGCGCAAGCTGGGCGAGAGCGCGGAAGACGCCGACAGCACGGCAGATGAGGGTCCGAAAGAAATCGGCATCGATCCCGCAAGCGAGTTGATGATCACCCTTCGCAAGGGTCCCTACG
>CALEMG010000105.1 GCA_937910835.1 uncultured Alphaproteobacteria bacterium
CGAAAGTATTGGGCGATTATGCATTACGGCAAAAACAGCTGGAAAAGGAAATCGAGCTATATGCCAACAAGGAAGATGACGAATCAAAAGCGTATATTAAACGCCTCGAGAAGCTGGATACCTTTGGCGAGGTGACGTTTGATGCCCTGATCATCCCTGAGGGTGGCGCCCGGCTGAAGGAGCTGACATCCTTGGTCTCCTATTATGACATTGACCCGGAAGTCGTGCAATTCATTGGCACCGGGCTTTGGGAAGACCCATCGCTGTCGGCGGAACCGGCATTGGTCGGCGGCTGGTTTTCCGCACCCGCTCCTGAAAAAGCCGCCGCCTTTCAGAAAAGATTTTCTGATCTCTATGGCTATCAGCCATCCCGTATTGCCAGTCTTGCATATGACGCCATGGCGCTCGCCGGAGTAATGGCGCTGGATCCTGCCGATATCCGCTTTTCGCGGGAAGCCATCGAGAACCCGAGCGGTTTTACAGGATATGACGGCATTTTCCGTTTTCCCGAGAATGGTATTGCAGAGCGTGGCCTTGCGGTCTTGGAAGTGGGACCGAGAAAGCAGCTGGTTCTCGAGCCGGAACCGGAAAGCTT
The DNA here is from genome assembly GCA_937910835.1 of uncultured Alphaproteobacteria bacterium. Classification (GTDB taxonomy): domain Bacteria; phylum Pseudomonadota; class Alphaproteobacteria; order Sneathiellales; family Sneathiellaceae; genus Sneathiella. The sequence goes on from CALEMG010000105.1 coordinate 596, forward strand.
CGCTCCGGCCTTAAACTAGAATTTCCGGCAGTAGGCTGTTTAGGACAAGACGGCCGCGTTCCGTGGCGCGAAGCCTACGATCATCCATCTCTATCAACTCCGCATCGATGAGGGGGATCAGCCTGTCACGTCGCAAAAATTCATCCATGGGCGCACCGATAGCGGCGGTGAAATTCTCGAACCAAACGCCCTCATCAAGGCGCAGACCCATCAGCAATAGCTCCTCCGCGCATTCAAGGCGATGGGTAAGCGGTTCTGTTATCTCGGTTCCGTGACTCGCCTCTTCAACCGCGCCCAGCCAGCTTTCCGGGCGTTTTTTCTGCTGAAACGCGGTGCGCACGCCATCTCGCAACAACCGGCCATGCGCGCCCGGACCAACGCCTATATATTCCCCATATCGCCAATAGGTGAGATTATGGCGGCATTCAAATCCCGGGCGGGCATGGTTCGATATTTCATAGGCGGGCCGTCCGGCGGATGCGCAAATGCTCTGCGTTATCTCAAACAACTCTTCCGCATTATCCTCTGCCGGCACTGCAAATTCACCACGCCTTACCGCGCCGGCGAACCCGGTGTTTGGCTCGATCGTCAACTGATAAAGCGAAAGATGATCCCCTGCGAGAGAAAGCGCCCGTTCTAGATCAGCACGCCAGTCCGCCGCGCTTTGCCCCGGCAGCGCATAAATTAGATCAAAGGAGACATTGACAAAACTTTTGCGGGCCAATTCGATCGCCTGCAAGGCTTCGGTAACCGAATGCTCCCGCCCAAGGAATTTAAGCGCCTCATCGCGCATCGACTGTACGCCAAGCGAAAGTCGCGTTACTCCCGCCTGACCATATCCCGCAAAGGATGCAGCCTCAACGGACGTCGGATTGGCCTCCAGCGTGATCTCGATATCATCGGCAAAAGTAAAACGCGACCGCGCGCCTTCAATCAGCGCCGCGACCGTCTCCGGCGTCATAAGCGACGGGGTTCCTCCGCCAAAAAAGATGCTCGTCAGCTTCTTCTGTGCTGTTTGATCCGCGAAATAATCCAATTCCCGCAAAAGTGCGACCGTCCAGCGCTGCTGGTCCACCGCTTCGCGCACATGGCTGTTGAAATCACAATAGGGGCATTTCTTCCGGCAGAAGTGCCAATGATAATAAAGGCCAAATCCGGGATCGGGCGCGTTATTTAGCGTCGAAGCAGGCATCGATTAGCTGCCGGAAGGCGTCGGCCCGGTGGCTCATTGCGTGCTTCGCCGCCGGCTCCATTTCGGCGAAGGTGATCTCAAAGCCTTCGGGTATGAAAACCGGGTCATAACCAAAGCCTTTACCTCCGCGCGGTGGCCAAACGGCAGTGCCATCGACGCGGCCCTCAAAGCTCTCCATATGGCCGTCCGGCCACGCAAGGGTCAGCGCGCAGATGAAATGCGCTCTTCGCTGATCTGGCGTCACGGCGCCTTTTTTCTGAAGCTCATCCTCGACTTTTTGCATGGCAAGGGAGAAATCCTTCGTGGGTCCCGCCCAGCGCGCGGAGTAGATGCCCGGCGCGCCGCCAAGCGCATCGAGCGCAAAACCGGAATCATCGCTGAGCGCAACCATATTCGCGCCCTTTGCCGCGGCGAGTGCCTTGATCTCGGCATTGGCAATAAATGTATCGCCATCCTCCACGGGTTCAGGCAGGCCGAGCTCCCCTGCCGAGACCGGCTCCACATTGAAAGCTGCCAGTAATTCGCCGATTTCACGGACCTTGCCCGGATTATGGCTGGCGACAACCAGTTTGCCACCGTCAAATGACCGGTGGCCGCTCAAATCCCGAGGACCTGCCGCTGTAGAGCACATAACTCCGTCACACCCTTCTTGGCGAGTGAGAAAAGAGATCCAAACTCAGCCTCAGAAAAGGGATCTTCCTCGGCCGTACCCTGAATTTCGATGATCTGCCCCCCAGACGTCAGGACGAAGTTCGCATCGGCCTGCGCGTTGCTGTCTTCCGGATAATCAAGATCGAGAACGGGCGTGCCTTTATAAATACCGCAGGAAACAGCCGCCACTTGTCCTTTCATTGGGATTTCAAGAATTATGCCTTGCTCGACGAGCTTGTCAAAGGCCTGATAAAGCGCAACATAGGCGCCAGTAATAGACGCCGTACGTGTCCCTCCATCGGCCTGAATCACATCACAGTCGACCGTGATCTGACGTTCACCAAAGCCTTCAAAATTGACCAGCGCCCGCAAAGAGCGGCCAATCAGACGCTGAATTTCAACGGTGCGGCCCTGTTGTTTGCCACGAGCGGCCTCCCGGCCCATGCGCGATCCGGTGGAGCGGGGCAACATACCATATTCCGCCGTCACCCAGCCTTTTCCTGTGTTACGCAGGAAAGGCGGCACTCGCTCCTCAATACTTGCCGTGCAAAGCACATGGGTATCGCCGCATTTGATAAAGCAGGACCCTTCCGCATTCTTGGCATAGCCGGGTTCCATAACAATGTCGCGCAGTTGATCGGGGGCTCTGCCAGAAGGGCGCATGAAACTTCCTTTAATCGATGAAATAAGATTGGCGCTTGTTGTAACCGCTGTGCCAGATTGACGCAAGCCTCCCGCGTCACTACATTCTAGGTCAATATAGGATTAGCCGTTTCATGACGAAATCGACATGACAATACAGGAACTTAATGACCGTAGCCGTGACGTCTTCCGGCATATAGTGGAAACCTATATGCAAACCGGGGAGCCCGTCGGCTCGCGCACACTGTCGCGGATCAGCGAACTGGACCTTTCTCCTGCTTCGATCCGTAATGTCATGGCGGACCTCGCCGATGCGGGCCTCCTTTATTCGCCACATACCTCCGCCGGACGCTTGCCGACACAGCAGGGCCTCCGGCTGTTCGTCGACGGTATCCTGGAGATCGGCAACCTGACCGAGGCGGAACGCGCAGATATCAAGGCCCGCTGCGCCGTCGATGGCCGGAATATGGAAGAAATGCTTACCGAGGCATCCTCCATGCTTTCGGGCTTGTCAAACTGTGCGTCACTTGTGATTGCACCAAAAAGTGACAGCTCGATCAAGCAAATCGAGTTTGTCCGTCTTGGGGTTGATCGGGCGCTCGTGATTATCGTGACCGCAAATGGCATGGTCGAGAACCGGACCATTGAGCTGCCGCCGGGTCTCACCGATTCCGGCCTGCGGGAAGCGGCAAATTACCTCAATGCAATACTTTCAGGCCGCAGCCTGCAGGCAACCAAACAGGAAATTCAGCGTGAACTCGACAATCATCAGGCGCAACTTGATGAGCTGACCCAGGATCTGATTGCCCATGATATTGCGAGTTGGGGCGGCGGGGAGACGCTCATTGTCCGGGGTCATGCCAATCTGCTTCAGAATGTCCAGGCCCTTGAAGATCTTGAGAAAATTAAGGATCTATTCGATACGCTTGAGGTAAAGAAAGAGCGGATTAAGTTGCTGGAACTCGCCGAGCAGGGTAGCGGCGTCAAAATTTTTATTGGCTCGGAGAATAATCTTTTCTCGCTTTCCGGGACCTCAATGATTATTTCTCCATATCAGAACAGTCAGGAACAGATCGTTGGCGCTATCGGTGGCATTGGTCCGGCGCGTTTAAACTATGCGCGTATCGTTCCGATGGTGGATTATACCGCAAAGGTAATCGGTAAATTGCTGGATTAGGAAGCAGACA
>CALEMG010000106.1 GCA_937910835.1 uncultured Alphaproteobacteria bacterium
GCTGAACCGCCGCGAGGGTCGGTACGAGGTAGGTTCCCCGCTCCATCATCGCATCCAGGCATTGCTGATCCATGAAGATGCCATGCTCGATAGAGGTGATACCGGCATTCACTGCGTTCATGATACCTTCCGCGCCTTGGGCGTGGCTGGCGGAGGTCTTGTGAAACCGGCTTGCCTCTGCAACACCGACGCGCATTTCATCGGCGGAATAATGCGCATCCTCGGGGTTGACGCCGGGCGTCATGACGCCGCCGGTCGCCATGATCTTGATCAGGTCGCTGCCGGCATGTATCTGCTCGCGTACCGCTTTCACGACTTCATCGCAGCCATCCGCTACTCGGCCGTTCTTGTTGCCGTGACCACCCGTCATGCAAATCATCTTGCCGGACGCCATGATATTGGGGCCAAAAAATCGCCCGCTGTTGCAGGCATCGCGAACCGGAAACTCGAGATATTCGCGTCCACCGCAGTCTCTCACAGCAGTTATGCCGGATTTGAGGGAAAGCTGCGCATTTTCAAGAACTCGGAGTGTGATCTCGCCCGGATTAACACCTTCGATACTGCCGCGGGGGTCAGCCTCTCCCTTATAAACGAGATGGACATGGCAATCGGCGATTCCGGGCATCAGGGTTCCCCCGCTGGTATCGACACGGTCTCCCTGAAATTCCGCATATTTCTCTGAGGGCGTGACATCCTTGATAGTATCGCCGTCCGTCAGCACCGCATGGTTTTTGAGAAGGTTACCTGCGCCGTCGAAAACATCGCCACCAATATAGAGAGTTTCTGTCATGTCATTTGCCCATACGTTTGTTTGATTTCCATCAATATCGCATGAATGACGGTGGAATTTCCAATAAAAAATCGGGCAGGCGATATGCCCGATTTAGTCGCTGCGCCTAATGTGATTGAGCCGCGTATTAACCCGAAGACGTCATCTGCAGGAAAGCGTCTTCAAGGTCCGGCTCCTCTGTTGTCAGGTCGACGATATCCAGGCCATCGTCTGCCGCTGCCTTGAGTATTTTCGCCATTTCTGTCTCGCTCGGCCGATAAGAGATATTTATCCGTCGGCCATGAGAAAGAGTCGCGTTGAACTGGGTTAAATGCTCCGGCACAGCAGTGACATCATGACCGAGCAGCAAGCACACATTTTTCATATCGATCTTGCCGAGCAAGGTTTCGGTCGGCTCGCAGGCAACAACTTCGCCGTGATTTATGATCGCGATCGTGTCGCAGAGTTCCTCTGCTTCTTCAAGATAATGCGTGGTTAGGATAATTGTCGTTCCCTCCTCATTGAGCTTCTTCACGTAGTTCCACAGCTGTTGACGGAGTTCGATATCCACGCCCGCCGTCGGCTCGTCCAGGATCAGAACTTCAGGGCGATGCACCATCGCCTTGGCGACGAGCAAGCGCCGCCGCATGCCGCCCGATAGGGTGCGTGCATAAACATCGGCCTTGTCGCTGAGACCCATGGCGGCGAGAATTTCATCGGTGCGTCGCTCTGATTTTGGAACGCCGTAAAGCCCGGCCTGAAACTCCATCACCTCGCGAGGGGTGAAAAACGCATCGAGATTAAGCTCTTGCGGAACAACGCCGACCGCACTCCGTGCCGCGCGCATGTCCTTCACTATATCAAAGCCGCAGATGTGGACGTTGCCGCTTGTCTTGTTTACGAGCCCGGCGATGATATTGATCAAAGTAGACTTGCCTGCACCATTGGGTCCGAGCAAACCAAAGAAGGACCCTTGTTTCACTTCAAGATTGATGCTTTTCAGCGCCGTTTTGTCCGGCGTCGGTCCTTTAATCTTGTAGATCTTTGTCAGGTCCCGGACCTGCAAGGCCGGTGTGGCGGGCGCAGTGTTAGTCATTTTTTTCAGTTCTTATTTCAAAATGGAGAGGATCAATCACCGCATTAAATCCAGAAAGTCAGCGCCAACGGGACAACGACAATTGTTAGTAATGTCGAAATCATGATGTAGCTGGCCACATCGGAGGCATATTTGTTTTGGTATCGCTCAACCCACAAATACGTCGCGACAGACGCTGGCATCAAGCACATCAGGATAAAGACACCACGAGTTGTTCCGGTAAACCCGAATAGCCAAGTGACCATATAGGCGACGATGGACGCCATGGCAATATGGAAGATCGCGAGATAGCTCCCGGTAATGATGCCATCCAGCCGCAGGGTCGCCAGGGTATAACCTAGGGTGAGCAACATGAGCGGAATTGAGAGCCCACCCAAAATGCTGAAGCAGGATGCGATCGGAGCGGGCAGGCTGGTATCCGTACCCATTAGGACGAGTGCTAAAACAACGCTATAGACGGCTGGCTGTCGAATAAGATCGAGAAGCGACATTTTCCCGATGGGAATCCACATACCGATCGTAAAGATACAGGCAATGACGACCGCGACAACTGCAAGGCCGATGGCCATGCCTTCATTCCCGAACGCAAGCAGGCTGATCGGAAGACCGATGTTGCCGACGTTGTTTAATATCATCGGCGAGAGAAAGGCTCGGACGGGCTTTCGAATGACTTTCAGGAAGGCAAATGCGATAACGCCAAAACAGAGTATCATGACCGCCGCTGCCGCCATGACATCGAGAAAGGCGCCAAAGGAAATATGCCTGGCAGTGAGGTGCGACAGGATCAGCGTCGGATAGCCAACATTGGCCACAACGCTGCCGACAGTCTTGGTATCGAAATTTGTTTTGAACAGCGCAAGTCCGTACCCGACCAGCACACACAACAGCACCGGGAGAAGGACGTTGCTGACATGAATGAATAGCGCTTCCACGAAATCCCCCCAGTGAATGAACAAAACAGCCTGCGCGCCGACAGGGCTCCGAAATTAGCTACGCCAGTACCGCAACGCAAATTTTTCTTTTCCGTATGGTTATATTACATCTCACAAATAGTGAATTGCATCATTTCCCGGTTGCGTCCCTGTGCCCAATCGATATCATCCATGCGGTGCCAGCAGATCGAAAACTCGAAAAATCCTCTGGCTATCAGCGTTAATCAGCAGAAGAAGTGAGACGGCTTTATGCAAGCTATTGAGACAATTGAAGTTGACAGCCCGAAAGTCGCCTGTGATGGCGGGAAGGGTCCCCTTGGGCATCCGCGCGTCTATCTCAATATGGGTGACAAGGGGCAGGTTGAATGCCCTTACTGCAGCCGGGTTTATGTTTTGAAGGCGGGTGCGAAGGTTAGCGGCGGCCACTGATTTTTGCCAATTTCAAAGTAACAGGCGGGAAAGCGGTATGACCGAACCAGACGTCACGGGCGATCCAAATCAAAAGCACAGGATTTATCTGGTTGATGGATCGGGCTATATCTTCCGTGCTTATTTCGCGATGATTCGTGGTCGACAGCCTATGTCTCGTTCGGATGGGACGCCGACGGGTGCGGTTCTCGGCTTCTCCAATATGCTGTTCAAGCTTATCCAGGATACTCAGGCGGATGGCCGGGTAAGCCACCTTGCCGTTATTTTCGATACAAGCCGGAAAACCTTCCGTTCCGAAATCTATCCGGAATATAAGGCCAACCGGGATGCGCCACCGGAAGACCTGATCCCGCAGTTCCCGCTGGTGCGGGAGGCAACCCGGGCGTTCAATGTTCCGGCAATCGAAAAAGAAGGCTTTGAGGCCGATGACATCATCGCGACCTATGCGGCTCAGGCCCGCGCTAAAGGCATGGAATGCGTGATTGTTTCTTCGGACAAGGATTTGATGCAGCTGGTGGGTGGCGATGTGACCATGCTCGATCCGATGAAGAATAAGATGATCGGTGAAGAGGGAGTGCAGGAGAAATTCGGCGTCGGACCGGAGCGGGTGATTGATGTTCAGTCATTGGCAGGGGACAGTATCGATAATGTTCCGGGCGTCCCAGGCATCGGCATCAAAACGGCGGCGCTGCTGATCAATGAATTTGGTGATCTGGATGCCCTGCTTGAGCGGGCGGAGGAAATTCCGCAGAAGGGCCGCCGCGAAAAACTGATCGAGAATGCGGACATGGCCCGGGTCAGCCGCGATCTGGTGACACTCAAGAATGATGTCGAGCTGGATATCGATGTTATGGATCTGACCGTGCAGATGCCAAGCGCCGAAGACCTGATTGCCTTTCTTAAAGAGAATGAGTTCAAGCAACTCACCAGCCGAGTGATGGAATTTTTTGGGCAAGGATTTCGCGAGGAAGCGGCGGCACTTCCCGAGGATGACCCGGTGGAGGCAGATAACAGCGCACCAAAGATCGATACGGTTAGCTACACCACTATCCTTGATATGGACGCGCTTCAGGCCTGGATAAAGGAGGCGTATCGCATTGGGCATGTGGCAGTTGATACGGAAACGACCAGCCTCAACGCCATGCAGGCATCCCTTGTCGGGATTTCCCTTTCTATTCATCCTGGTAATGCCTGTTACATCCCTGTTGGTCATGTAAACCCTAAGTCGCAGGGTGGCTTTGATTTTGACGGCGCGGCGGAGAAGGGGGCGGATGATATCCCGCCTCAGCTTCCGAAGGCGGATGTTCTGGCGGCGCTGAAACCGCTCCTCGAAGATCCGGGCGTGATGAAGATCGGTCAGAATATCAAATATGACCAGGTGATCCTCTCGCAGGAAGGAGTCCAGATCACGCCGATCGACGATACGATGCTCCTCTCCTATAGTCAGGAGGCAGGTCTGCACGGCCATGGCAGGGATGAACTGTCGAAGCTTCTCTTTGGGTTATCCCCAATCCCCTTCAAGGAAGTGGCCGGAACTGGCAATTCCCAGATTACCTTTGCCGAGGTGCCCATTGAAGATGCGGCGCCCTACGGTGCGGCGGAT
>CALEMG010000107.1 GCA_937910835.1 uncultured Alphaproteobacteria bacterium
GGTGTTGTCACTCTCGGGTTGCTAGGTCAGGCTGCCGCCGCGGATGGCGTTGTGAAGATCGGGGCTCCGTTGGCACTTTCCGGCGGCCTCGCTGCGGAAGGGGCAAAGCAAAAGCTGGCATATGATCTTTGGCTGGAGCGAGTCAATGCGGCTGGCGGCATTAATGTCGGCGGGGTTATGATGCCAGTCGAATTGATCACCTATGACTACCAGACTGATGGCAAGCGCGCGAGCCAACTGGCAGAAAAACTGATTATTGACGATAAAGTTGATTTTTTAACCGCTCCTTTTGGTTCCGGTCATTCCAAGATCACCGCCGGTGTAGCGGAGCGTTATGGCGTGCCGATTATCGCGGTAGCGTCGTCCGAGCCTGTTCATAATCAGGGCTTCAAGAACTTGTTTGGTACACTTGCCCCGTCCGGCGGCCTTATTGATGGCATGCTGGATTTGTTTATGGCAAAAAAGCCGGGCATGAAAAAGATCGCTATCTACGGACGTGACGATGTTTTCCCGAAAATCATGGCGACATTGATGTCAAAGGGCGCGACCGCCCGTGGGCTTGAGGTTGTGTATGAGGAACTCTACCCCGTCGGTACGCTTGATCATGCAACCGCCACAGTGGGAATGCGCTCTGCCGCGCCGGACTGGATTTATGTTACCGGCTATACAGAGGACTTGGTTCTTGTCCGTAAGCAAATGGCGGAGCAGGGTCTCGATGCGCCGATTATTACAATGATTACCGGGCCAGCCTATCGCGAATTTGTCGAAAATCTTGGCCCACTCGCTGAGAATGTAACCAGCGCAACCTGGTGGCATTATTCTACGGCCTATGACGGAGAAGATGTTTTTGGAACAACGCAGGCCTTCACTGAAGCGGTTCAAAAGGCCTCTGGTGAGGATCCAGACTATGTTCACGCTTCTTCTGCTGCAGCCTTGATTGCGTTGCAAAAAGCGATTGAAAAGGCAGGGTCATTGGACCGGGATGCCGTACGTGAAGCGCTTCAGACCCTTGAAATCGAGACATTCTATGGTCCGATCAAGTTTCGCGAAGATGGCCTGAATGACAATCGCAATCTGCCGATTATCCAAATTCAGGACGGCAAACCGGTGATTTTGTCTCCGGCAGATATGGCAACCGTAGAAATGCGCCTGAACTAATAGCTCGCAATTAAGGAGTATAATAATGAGTGGATTCCTGACGCCAGAGGAAGTGGCAGCTTTCGAGCGGGATGGATACTTCATGAAAAGGCGGGCCATTACCGAAGCCCATGCCTTGGACTGTCGTCAGCGACTTGAGGCGATGGAAGAAAGCCTTCAGGAGGATTGCAACAAGCGTATGAAGATCAAGGCGCATGTTGTTTCCCCCTGGATGGTTGACTTGGCGCGTAACCCGATAATTCTGGATGCGGTGGAATCGCTTCTGGGACCAAATATCATGCTTTTTGGATCGTCCATGTTTGCAAAGGCGGCGCAGAGCGATCGGTTCGTGTCCTGGCATCAGGATTCAGCCTATTACGGCTTGACACCAAATGACTCCGTAACGGTCTGGCTTGCCTTTACCCCCAGTAATAAGGGGAATGGGGGCTTGCGTGTGCTACCCGGATCGCAAATGGGTGACAATATGGAGCATGATGAAACTTATGACCCCAAGAACCTTCTTGCGAAGGGTCAGACAATTCGTGGCGTGGATGACGGCAATGCCATGTATCTCGAATTGGAGCCAGGCGAGTTTTCTATCCATCATGTAAAAACAGCACACGGTAGCCTTGGAAATTTCTCGGATGATCGACGGATCGGGTTGGCGTTTTTCTATATCGGTGCGCATGTCAATTCAACATTGGGGCGGCGTTCCGCGCTGCATGTGCGCGGTGAGGATGAATTCAATTACTGGGATGAGGACCCGTTGCCCCGATACGATATGGATCCGCTTACCCTGGACTTCTTAACGAATATGTGGACGCAATACCAGAGTAAGGAAGTCCAGCAAGCAGCAAAGGCCGGTAAGCTTTGACTGTCCTAAAGCGAAAGTAACCTCGGCGATAATGCTCGGGTCGTTGATATGCGCCTTTGTGTGGCGTAATTCAAGTTCTGAAAAGTGGATGGTTCTGGAGAAATTCGGACACCCACTTTTTTTTATGCAGAGCCGACTTCAATTAACAATATTTTGCCTGCCTATTTCGTGATCATGCCTCAAATAAATGGTTAAAAATTATACAATTTTTAGGCTCTAGAAACAGGGGATTTTAAAATATCTGTTACGATAGTTATAGTTACTACTTTGGCATATCTCTTGCTAGTTTTCCTCTGAAGAGGCTGCCTTGGGCTTGACCGTTCGGGGATTAATTGAACTGGAAGAAAGGGATGGTTATGGAAATAGCACTCAAAAAAAGATTGACGGTTGCCGCCGCGGCAATGGTCATGACAATGGCTGGAAACATGGGGCTCGCCTCTGCGGACGATGACGTCCTGGTAATTGGGGCCCCATTGGCGCTAACGGGCGGCTTGGCAGATGAAGGCAAGAAGCAGAAGGATGTCTGGAAACTCTGGCTCGACAAAATCAATGCCGCAGGTGGTATTGATGTGGCGGGCAAGAAAATGCAGGTCAAGTTCGTTGAGTATGATTACCAGACAGATGGCAAATGAGCTGGCCAGTTGGCTGAAAAGCTGATTAATGATGATGCCGTTGATGTGATTATGGCGCCGTTCGGCTCTGGGCATACGAAGATTATTGCCGCTGTCGCAGAACGCTATCAGGTACCGATGCTTGCCTGCGTCGCCTCTTCAGTTTCGGTCTATGATCAGGGGTTCAAGTATCTTTTCGGAACCCTCGCGCCGAATACCGGCATGACGGAATCCATGGTCGAGTTCTTCAAGGCAAAATCCCCAGATTTGAAGAAGGTTGCAGTCTACGGTCGTGACGACGTGTTCCCCAAGGCCATGGCAAGTGCTTTGGCAACCTCCGCAGAATCCGGCGGACTTGATGTTGTGTATAACGAGCTTTACGCCGTTGGTACGATGGATCACTCAGCGGCCATTTCTGCGATAAAATCGGCAGACCCGGATTGGGTATACATGACGGGATATACGCAGGATTTGATCCTGGGTCGCAAGCAGTTGGCTGATTTGGGGGTAACGGCACCTATCGTGACGATGGTAACGGGTCCAGCCTATCGCGAATTTACCGAAGGGTTGGGTGAACTGGCAGATGGCGTGACAAGCTCAACTTGGTGGCATCATTCCACTGCCTATACCGATGCGGTTGGACCATGGAGCACAACAGCAGATTTCTACAGCGATTTCACAGCCGCCTATAAGACGGATCCGGATTATGTTCACGCCTCATGCGCGGCGGCGGCAGATGTTCTGGTGAACGCTATTCAGGTCGCAGGCTCTAAGGATAAGCAGGCGGTTCGCGATGCTTTGGCCGCAACGGATATCCTGACATTCTACGGTCCGATTGATTTTGGCGACAACGGAATGAACCAGGGTCGCGAAATGCCGATCATTCAGGTGCAGGGTGAGGAAATTATGGTTCTTTACCCGGAGTCGATCGTCAATGCTGATATGAAAATGATTAAGTAAGCCTTGCGTAGGCCGACGGGTCGGGGGCAGCTCTGGCGACAGAGACAGCCCCCGACCTTTATTAACATACAGAAATTTATTACCCCCAACTGAGACCAATTCTGGGAATCAATCACAGTGGATATCCTTCAAATACTACTAAATGGCATTGTGCTGGGATCGCTCTATGCCTGCATCGCAATCGGCTTTTCGCTGGTCTGGGGCGTGCTGAATATTATCAATATGTTGCATGGATCCTTTATTATTCTTGGTGGATATCTGGCGTTTTTCGCGTGGCAGTATTCGGGTGTAAATCCGGTTTTTCTGCTCCCCATTATTGCGACGGCGTTATTCGGTCTGGGCTACCTCCTGCAATATTTCTTTATCAATAAAGTCGTTATGTCACCGGTGCTGACAACCCTGACACTGACTTTTGGTTTGGATATGATTCTCTATAATCTGATGACGGTCTTTTTCACTGCGACACCACGGCGTGTGACGCTGGATCTCGGCACGGTAAACCTCGGGGATATGTATCTGCCGGTTGACCGCTTGATGGGCATGGGACTGGCGCTTTTCCTGACGGCACTGCTTTTCCTCGTGATGCGGGCCTCAAAGATTGGCCGGGCCATTGTCGCTGTCCGCATGGATCGGCAGGCCGCTACATTGATGGGCATTCGCGTGAATAATGTCTACGCCATTACATTTGGCATCGGTGCCTTTATGGCTGGCGCCGCCGGGGTTATTTTCTCCATGGTTTTCCCGATCACAACAAACCTCACGGGTACATTTTTGGGGAAAGCGTTCGTGATCTGCGTGATTGGCGGTTTGGGAAGTGTCCCGGGCGCTTTGATAGGGGGAATAGCGCTTGGGCTGATTGAAAGCTTTGCCGGCTACACGATTGGCCCGCAGAACGCGACGACGGTTGGTTTTGTCCTCATGTTGTTTTTATTGATTGTCCGACCAACGGGTCTAGTCGGTGTAAAGGGATACGAGTAATGAAGCAGTTCCTTTATTTTGGTGCCTTTGCGCTTTGGGCGGCCATGATTGCGGCCACTCCATTGCTTGCGGATAACTACACGATCCGGATTGCAATCTCGATTGCGATGTTTTCGGCGATGGCGGTTTCATGGAATTTTATCGGTGGTTTTACCGGTTATCCCTCTTTCTCGACGGCCGCCTTCTTCGGGCTAGGCTGCTATGCAGGTGCGCTCGCGCAGCGGAACGGTAATCCTTTGGTGATGGCGAGGTTGTTCGCGACATTGTTCGTC
>CALEMG010000108.1 GCA_937910835.1 uncultured Alphaproteobacteria bacterium
TGCGTTCTTCCAGCAATCGCGGAAGCTGAGATCTGTCTCTTTCTGATGGCATGAAGGAAACGACATAATCAATGATTTCCGTATCGTTCTTAACCATAAAAGTTTTAATACAGGGGTAAATCCGCTCACCGACCTGCGTGTAGAATAAATCGCCATATTTAATGTCTGTCAGGAAAGCGGGCTTGCCAATTAGATCAACATTCATCTTTAATTCGCCTTTACTGTGCCCCAAAAATTTAAATTTACCAATCGGTTAAAATGGATTTCCGATTGTATTTTTCCCCGTCGGTTAAGGCAGTCGACGCGGTTATTCTGTAAACTTCCTTGTGCTTTGACCATATGATTGGGCAAATATTTCAAAGAATCTACTATCGAAATTATATCGAAAATTGTCTGAAAAGTAAAAGTAATTGCCGGATATGGTTAATGCCGTTTTCGGTAAACTAAATAAAAAGTCCGCGATCTGAATAGCCTCTTATTGATTGAGAGTGCTGATTGAACAATATTAGAAGCCTATTCCGATCAGGATGCTGCTGGAGCGAGTTTATGAGAGTCTTCTTTCTAATTATCACCGGCCTGTTGTTGGCGGCCTGTACCAAACCGACAATAGAAGCGAACGTAACCGCCTTTTTCACACCGGAACTCGCCAGCATCAAAGGCAAGACAATTGTGATCCGGGCGCAGCCGGAAGCAAAGGAATCGAGCCTTGAATTCCTGAACTACCGGCCGAAAATAGCAGATAAACTCAGGTATGAGGCTAAGGTTGTGCGGGAGAACCTGCCGGATCCGGATTATATCGCTTATGTCTCCTATGGTGTCGACGGGGCGGAACCGCGATCATCAACCAGCTCTTCCCCTGTGTTCGGAGGCCTTGGGCTTGGTGTATATGGTGGCAGCGGGCCGTTTTATGGCGGCTCAATCGGGCGAACCTACAACACTCAGACCTGGGTGGAATATAACCGGTTCATCGCGATTGATATTGTCGAAGCGAAGACCGCAGGCTCGGCCAATCCGGTCCGGATTTATGAAGGGCGCGCGCAGTCCGCTGGACGATGTCCGACACTTACCGGTGTATTCGATGAGGTGCTGGATGCGTTATTTCAGGATTTCCCAGGTGTAGATGGAAAGACCGTATTTATCAGTATTCCCTGGGATGGGTCCTGCGAATAGGGAGGTTGGTCTACTCTACTTTGAAGACGCTGTATTTCGGGCCTTGGGCGTTACGTTCTCCGGTGCCAACAAAGAGATGTCTGTTCAGCCATTGGTGTGGCGTGGAAGCGGTTTCGAAACGCGGCGAGATGCGGAAGTAGAACTGGCTGGGATCGACTTCCTCTCCCCGTGCCATCTTTTCCATAACCTCTTTTGGCCCATGGCGGAGCCCTTCGTAGCGCGTGTAAATCAACCCACCATCTTCCGCTTCGATTGTCAGGCGTACGTCAAGCTGCATAACGCCATCATCGCGCAGCAAGAGCCAGTCCGCGCCGCCGCCATGTATATGACCATTGAGCATGGGGCCGGTGACATCGCCGCCAGTAACTTCGGCTATCAGTCGCCCGCCCAGTGGAGTTTTCCCAAGATCAGCAATTGGCGTTTTAACTGAAAGCTGCATATCGAATGCATGTGTCATCTTCATTTCAGGCATGGCGCTATCCTTTGTTATTATTATCGGCGTGGTCGGTTACCTTGCTGGCAGCAATCAGAATAGTCATAGGTATAGACGCTGTAGGGGTTGGGGTTATTGACCGAAAATTTCGCGCACCCCATTAGGAGGAAAGCTGCGCCTGCAAAGATTACATATCTCATGTGATTTTATCCCTGTTCCCGTTACTGTCCATTCTATCGAGGAACGGACAGGAATGTTATCAGAAATTTGGCTTTCATACGAAAATCCGTATTCGGGCGGCTTTTATAAAATCGGCGGCGGTGTTGCGGGTCCCGTCCCTTCGTTCAGCCGGGGCAGGGAAAGGCTCGCACTTTCAAATTTCATCAGCTCGATGCCATTTTCCCGTAGTGCGTCATAGATTGCGGCATTAATAATATATCGCTCCTCAAAATACTGAAGACCCGGAACCCAGACACGCGTGCCGATAACAAGGCCGCCATATGTAAAATCCTGAATGCCGACTTGTGGTTGTGGCGCGTCTTCATCATCGATGAATTTCGCAAGAGCCTCCTGCACCAGCTTGATAACCTTGTTTGGCTCGACGTCGGCGGCAATACAAAAATTGCTCTCGACAATTCGTACTTCCATGGAATTGACGATTACCTGACCGACAATTTCCTTGTTTGGCACGGCGATTTGCTCCCCGTCTTCGCCGGTGAGGAAGGTGATGCCAAGGGAGATTCGATCGACCACTCCGCTTACACCTTGAACCGTGATAACGTTGCCGATTACAAACGGTCGGGTCAGGATAATGGCGATGCCCGCACCGAAGTTGGATATTGGCCCCTGCAAGGCAAGTGTTGCGCCGAAAGTAACAGCGCCAGCAAGCGCAATCAGCGGTGCAATGCTCACCCCGAAATTGCCGAGTGTGATGATGATCAGGAGAACGATCAATACCGCTTTGACAACACTTCCCAAAAACTGGGACAGGGTGACATCGATGTTCTTGGCCATCGCCAGACCGATCAACCGATTGCCAATCCAGTTGGCAACTAGCAGGCCCACTAACAGAAAGACAATGGCCCCGAGTATCTGAAACCCATACTCGACCGCGAAATCGGTGGCGAAGTCTATCCAGACCGAGACGGTCTCAATATTCTCATTTACGTTTTCCATTGTCTTTACTTAATCTACCGTGATCCCTAGTCACCTAACAGCTTCTTGATGGACTTGCCGGCATCTTCAACTGCATCGGTCGCGCCTTTGGCGGCATCCTTTGCGGCCTCGCCGGCCTTTCCGACACCAGCTTTGTTGACGAGGTCACCGGCATTTTCAAGCAATGTCCCGAGGTTCTTGCCGATCCCGAGGTCGGTAATCACGTTCATGGCCTTGCCGGTCAGCTCGTCAATGATTTTTGCGGCAACTTCTCCGGGGCTTGCGCCGCCTTCATCCTTGCCGATATCGCTCATCTGAATATTCGGAAGCCTGCCATCGATTTTTTGGCCAGCCAGCATATCCGCCTTGACCGAGACCTGACCGCCATTAATGAAAATGTTGTCGATAATGACCTTCGGACCGCTCTCATCGCTACTTTCAGCGGATTTCTCGCCGCCCGACAAGCCTTTTTCCTTCATGAAGGCGTCGACATTGTTTCGAATGGCATCCAGATTGTTGGTGGTCTGGTTTACCTCATAGATTATCGATGGGTTTTCTACTCTGATCTCGCGGATATGAATTACTTCGTCATTTGACCCTGATATATCTACCTCTACCGCGACACTATCGAACCTAATGGAATGGTCTTCGTCGAAGCCTTCAGGGTTGCCAACGCTGCACCCTTTCAGGGCCCCTTTACCACTTGTCAGATCCAGATCGACTTCATTCAGGACGACATCTGTTTTCGTAACTTCCGAGCCATATTTCTCGACCGCAGCAATGATCACCTTATCCAGATTGAAATAGAAGACGCCCACAACAATGGCGATGATAACGATAAGACCGACAACAATTCCGCCGATGATTTTACCCATTTCCCTCATGCCCCTTTGCTTGGTTCCCTGCAAATTTTCACGGGCCGATTAAGCCAGAGAATACCCTGATAGGCAAATAATTATCCCTGAAAAAGATGGCTGCTTTACACAATCGGCTGGCTCACCTAGGAATAGGCTGTTCCCGATAGCTGAAAGACGCATGACGTGCTGCCATTTTTTTCCAATGATTTGTTCATGTCGATGCGGCTCGCGCCTTTCTACGTCGCGCTTTTCCTTATTGTCGGGTTTCAACTCCCCTTTTGGCCGGTCTGGCTTTCCTTCAAGGGACTAACGGCAGAGGAAATAGGGATTGTCCTTTCCGCGCCGGTCTGGTCGAAAATCCTGTTTACGCCGATGATTGCGTCTCTTGCGGATTACTTTGGGCGACGCCGCGCTCCGTTGGTACTCATGTCCGGATTTTCTCTTGCCTTGTTTCAGCTCTATTTTGTCGTTGACGGCTTTCTTCAGATTTTTGCGGTGGCTCTCTCGATCGGCATTTTTATTTCGTCCTTCAGCGCAATTGGCGACAATCTGGTTCTCACCCTTGGGCGAACACACAACATAGACTATCCGCGCATTCGCCTGTGGGGGTCGGTTGCCTTTATTGCCGGATCCTTTTTCGGTGGCCAGCTGTTGGTTGATCGGGCACCTGACGTCATTCCAGTCATGCTCTCGGTGGAATTATTGTTTATATTACTGAGCTGCCATTTGCTTCCCGAAGTGCGCGTAGACCGCAGTGATCAGGGAAAGAAGGGCCTCAGGCGCTTGCTAAAGTGCCCGCCCTTTGTAGTCTTCCTTCTGGCAACCGGGCTTATCCAGGGTAGCTATGCCGTCCTTTACTCTGCGGGGACGCTTCATTGGCAAACACAGGGGCTAAGCGATGCAACCATCGGGTTTCTCTGGGCTGAGGGGGTGATTGTCGAAATCATTCTGTTCGCATTTGCCCGGTATTTATTCAAATCCTTCAGTCCATTACAGCTTATCTTCCTTGGAGGTGTGTCCGGCATGATAAGGTGGATTGTTATGGGAATTTCGCCGGATGTTTCCGTTCTTGTTTTTATTCAGATGCTTCATGGGGTGACTTTCGCGAGCGCCCATCTTGGCGCGATGCGGTTTATCGTGGAAAAAATACCGCTTGAGATGTCGGCGCGGGCGCAGGGGCTTTATTCTGCCATATCTCTCGGTCTTATTATGGGAGG
>CALEMG010000109.1 GCA_937910835.1 uncultured Alphaproteobacteria bacterium
CGAGCCGCAGCCGGAAGAGGAGGAATATCTGACCCTTTCCGTGGTCGAAGAAGGAACTGAGATTCCGGATGTGCCTCTCCAAGAGGAAACCGCGACGGCGACGGAAAACAAGGCCGAGGAAGCGGAGGAAATGTCTGAAGAGCCCTCGGCACAAAATGTCACGCCTTTCCCGTCCCCTAAATCATCTCCCAAACCATCGCCGACAGGCCCGAGCCCCTTGCCGGTCCCGCCCCCTAAACCCTCATCTTCATCGCCACCGGATGTCCAAAAGCCCGCCGAATCGACCGCACCGGAACAAAAAAACAAAAAACCGGCCTCTCTGATCCCGGTGATGGATACGCCTGCGCGTGCGGAGAAGGTCTCTCTCACCTCGACGGAAGGTATGGCAAAACCGCCTGCCGCCAATGATGAGTTTGCTGTTGCTGTGCTGTTTATCAACATGGCTGGTTTCATGGCGCTGGCCAAGAGTTTTGGGCCGACCCGTTCGGCGCAGTTCCTTCATGCAGTCTTTCAATTGATCGAAAAAACGGTGGTTAAGCACAGCGGTTTTCTGGAGCAGTTCGGGGAGGATGACGTTATGGCGATATTCGGTCTGCCCGATGGAACCTCCGAGGATGCGTCGAACGGCCTCCGCGCTGCGCGGGAGCTGGCGTCTGTTCTCTCCGATTGGGGCGAACAGCAGGAATTTCCCGCCGGTAAATCGGCAGATTTCTGCATTTGTGCGGATTTTGGCCCGGTGAAGGTGCATCTTGACGGAGAGGGTGAGGATGCCAAGGTCAGCGTTTCCGGTTATACGATTGGACTTGCCAGCAAGCTGGCCAAGACGGTCGCGGCAAAGGGTGCAGATGTCGTCGTTTCCGAAAAACTGATGACGAAGGTCAGTGAAACCGATCTTACCGGTCAGTTGAAAGATGGCTTCATTGAACAACCAATGCAGCAAATTCCCGGCGCAGCAGAGACTGTCGGGCTATGGCGGGGTGAGTTCGGCGCCAGTTGACGGGGGTACCCGCGCGCTATTCAGCTTTTGGACGCGCGCTCTATGGCGGCGGCGAGCGTGTCGAAATCACCGATTTCATTGGCGAGCAGCAGGACGAGCCGGGCAGTGAGCGCGGCGGACTGGGCGAAATCCAACCCCTCATGCGCGGGCATCAGCAATTCGTAAAAATCATCGCCATGTGGTTGCAGGCGGTCATCCATGCTTAAGGTCTTGCTCATGATGCTGTCTCCATGACGGGTTGTCCTTTTGCGCGGGTGAGCGCCTTGTTCAGGGTTTCCGTATCCGTTCCGGCGTCGAATGCGGCTGCAATATGCTGATCGGGGCGGATCAGATAGATCATATCGTCGCCATAATGGGCGGAGACGCCGGAATTGTTTTCAAATTGCAGGGCCCGCAAGCCCAGAAGTTCCGCCGTTTTTGCGGCTTTGCCAGTGGTGAGAAGCATAAACTCCCCGCCGAGCCGGTTCAGAAGCCAGCCATCATCGAGAGGTGCATCGGGGCAGGGGGTTCCCGGTGCAAGGCCCTGTGAGGTGGCACAAGGGGTCTGAAGCGCGTAGCTGTCCAGTGAGCAGGGAGCAGAGAGCCGACGCGAGTTCACAAGGCGGCGGGCGAAGGGGAGATCGCCCGCGAGATTGAGCACGGCATCGCGGAATACCGCCTCTATCTTCGATTTCGGGGTCATGAAATTGGTTGCGCGGGAGGAATTCATGATATTCTCGCGGGCGCCGTGGCGCCGCTCCTCATCATAACTTTCCAGCAAGTCGGGTGTGGCCTCTCCTTTTAGGACGGCGGCTAGTTTCCAACCAAGATTATCTACATCCTGAATGCCGCCATTGCCACCACGCGCACCGAAGGGGGAGACGACATGGGCACTGTCGCCAACGAAAATCACCCGGCCATGAACGAATTTATCCAGCATCGCGCAGGTGAAGCTGTAGACACTGACCCAGTCGATCTCGAACGCGCGGTCTCCGACAATCTGCTTCAGGCGCGGAATCACATGCTCCGCTTTTGCTTCCTCAGCCGGGTCTGCTCCTTGCTCAAGCTGCAGATCGATGCGGTAGATATTGTCTGGCTGCTTGTGGAGAAGGGCCGACTGACCCGTATGAAAGGGCGGTTTGAACCAGAACCAGCGTTCCGGCGTCTCGCTCTCGAACGGGGGTTCGGGCATATCCACATCAGTGATCAGGAAATGCTCTTCGAAGGTATGGCCGTCGAATTTGAGGTCCATACGCTGGCGCATCGGGGACTTGGCCCCGTCACAAGCGAGAACATAATCGGCGGTGAGCTCGTAATCACCTTCAGATGTCCGCACTTGGAGGGTGACGTTATCGCCAGTAATGTCTTCTCCGACGACCTTGCTCAGCCAGCGTAGATCGATCAAATCGGGGAAATCGGCAATCCGGTCAACCAAATACTCCTCTACATAATATTGCTGAAGATTGACGAAAGCCGGCATTTTATGGGCGTCATCGGGCAGGAGATCGAAGTTATATACCTCCTCCTTTCCGTGAAACAGACGACCGACTTTCCAGGTTACGCCCTTTTCCAGCATCTTGTCCCCGATACCGAGGCGGTCGAAGATTTCCAAGGTGCGCTTTGCCCAGCAGATGGCGCGCGAACCAACGGAGACCACATTGTTGTCGTCCAGAATGACGGAGCGGATGCCCTGAAGCGCGAGATCAATCGCCATGGACATCCCGATGGGACCCGCTCCGACAATGGCGACGGGGTAGGTGCCGACCGTCTCACCTATGAGCTCCGGCGGCGTTCTAAAGGCGTATTCCCTGTTCTGATACTGCATGGCGACTTATCCCTGCAGAGAGGCCCACATTTCCTTGTCACGTTCCGCCGTCCAGATGCGCGGCGTATCGATACCTTGCGCTTCGTCATAGGCGCGGGCAACGTTGAACGGCAGGCAATGCTCGTAAATCGCATAGTCAGCGAATTTCGGGTCGCACTCGGCGCGCACCGCATCCCAGGCTTCCTTCAGGCTTCCACCGCGCGCGACCACAGCAGCGACCGGGCGATAGGTGCTTTCCACAAAATCGCGGGTGTTGGTGAGGG
>CALEMG010000110.1 GCA_937910835.1 uncultured Alphaproteobacteria bacterium
GTGCGCAGGATGTGCCGTACCTGTTCCCAAGAATAATATCCGGTCTTTGATCGGTTGCTCTGAAGAGCGATCCGCTTCTGGATGCATTTGCCGGAGGCATGGAATGACAATCTAGCAAATAGATATACCCGAATCTCTTCCGTCCTTCTTCCAGCAGTTGCCGAAGCGTGTGATGATAAGGAAAATAACATTCGTTGATGCGTTGGCGGGCTTCCTCAAAGTCGAGCTTATCGCCATATATCTCCTGACCTGCACCAACAACTTTTGGTATGGTGCCAATCCCGCTCGCCAGACGCGGACTTGCCGTCATCACATAATCGGGTAACGGCGTCCTGTACATATGCGGATCAAGCTCGAACGCTTCGCGGTTGGCGTCGCAATAGGCACGCGGGAAGTCCGCAGACAGAAGCGGTGCGCCATAATCTGGGGCACAGGCAAACAGTTCATCGACCAGAAAATCCTCCGATTGACGTAGTTTCGTGAAATCCAGTTTTGCGCTTTCGGTAAATTCTTCCGGATAGTTTCGTCCGCTATGGGGAGAGGAAAACACAAAGGGAATGCGCCATTTCTTGGGCCACTCAATCTTTACAGGGGATGCAAATGCCGCCATGATGGGGATGCTCACCTCAGTTGCCGTTAAAATTATTCGGGCTCATTTTGCCAGCTGTTCCCGAATAGTATAATCTAATTCCGGTTTGTATTTGAATGACAATTATGTAGATTTTGCCATGGCGCGTATTTTGCTTGCAGAAGATGATGAAAACTTGCGCCCCTTTCTGGCGCGGAGCTTGGAAAATGCCGGGCATGAAGTTCTTGCTTTCAGTGATGGGGAAGATGCATTGCCGGCACTTGGGGTCGGGCATGTGGATATCTTGATTTCGGATCTCGTGATGCCAGGGATGAACGGAATTGAGCTTGCCCGTCATGCCAGAGAGAAAGATCCGGATTTGCCAGTTATCTTCATCACCGGTTTTTCCGCTGTCGCGATGGAGGCGTTGGATACCGTGGACGGCGTCAGCAAAGTCCTCTCGAAGCCGTTTCACCTCAATTCCCTTGTGGAGGCTGTGCGTAACGCTCTCGATGACCGGGCCATATCCTGATTGCATCTGGAATTTTCTTTATCCGCTGCCCAATCTAGATAGGGCTTGCAATGGCCTTCACTGCGCATTATAAGTCGCCAATTCCCGCCGCAAATGACGCGAGCATGCGGGCGTATAGCTCAGTTGGTTAGAGCGCTGTGTTGACATCGCAGAGGTCACAAGTTCGAATCTTGTTACGCCCACCATTCCCAAGTTTCTGACATGTAAATGAAAAAAGAACGAAGCTGTCCCTCCGGTCACTTCTGCGCTTTCATTTGGTGAGGTAATTTCCCTTGATCGGCCTCGTTCCTTCTGGATTACTGTGACGCCGCGTTTTTGAGCAAGGTGGGGCTTCCCATCGGGAAACGGATAAGCGTCTGTTCGCCGCCAGCCTGCTGCAGAACGATTTTCCATTCCATGACAAAGACAAAGGGGGCTTTCGGTGGTGTTGCCAGCAACTCGCCCGTATTAACATTAAGATACATCAGCTTATGCGGCATCGGGCCAGCTTTTACCGTAAGATAGGTTGCGTCCGAACTTTCGATCACGATGCCCGGCTTAGGCCAATACTCAACATCCATCAGCAATGCACTCTCGGCGATGAGGGAGCGGAAGACCGGGCCAGAGACGCGATAGGCCGTTTTG
>CALEMG010000111.1 GCA_937910835.1 uncultured Alphaproteobacteria bacterium
GAGCAATAGAATGAGCCTAGATTTTACACTCCCCGAAGAAGAAGCTTCGCCGAGTAATGTTGAGCGGATTATTTCAGCCGCCAAGAGACGCTTTCTATTCTTTCTGATCCCGTTCGTTCTGGTTTTGGCTGGTGCTGTCGCGGTGATTCTGGTTTTGCCGCCGCATTATAGCTCCTACGGCACTATTCTTGTCGAAACGCAGCAAATCTCACCCGATCTTATTGAATCGACTGTCAGTTCTGATCCGGATCAGCGAATCCGGATGATTGAACAACGAGTGATGACCCGGGAGAACCTGCTTAAAATTATCGACAAGTTCAACGTTTATGGAGATGACAGGAAATTTCTGACGGTCTCCGAGCTTGTCTTCCAGATGCAGGATAACATCGCGATTGATGTGATCACGTCGTCTTTTTCCGGTAATAGGAGAGGGGACACGACGATCGCGTTCTATGTCGGCTTCAGCCATGAAAATCCGCAGATTGCGACCGATGTCGCCAATGAACTGGTCACGCTGTTCCTGAGCGAAAACGTTCGTACACGGACCGAGCGGGCTTCTGAGGCAACGGCTTTCCTGTCTGATGAGGCCGCCAAGGTCCGCCGCCAATTGACCCAGGTTGAAAGCGAGATCGTCGCCTACAAACAGAAATACAAGGATGCCCTGCCGGAGCATCTTGGCCTGCGCCAGAGCATGCTGGAGAGGTCTGAAGATCAAGTTCGCGACCTCCGCCGGGACATGCGCGCGCTTGAAGAAGACAAACGCTATCTGGAAATCGAACTAACCTCCGCCCGGTCCGGTCTTACCGCCAGCGGGGGCGAGCAGTCTGAACTGGCACAAAATCTGTCCACCTTGAAGGATAGCTTACTTGATGCCTCTACCCGGCTGACGGATTCGCATCCGGATATTATCGCGCTTAAGAAGCGTATTGCCGCTCTGGAAGAGCAGGTGGAGCAGGAAACAGCCGCTGCGCTTGCTGCGTCGGCCCAAGATCAATCCGTGGCGAGCAGCGTGTATAACCCTGTCGTTGAAAAACTTCAGATCCGTATCGCAGCGACGGATGAGAAAATTGCGGAAATGCGCCGCCAGCTATCGGCTACCACCAAGAAGATGAGGGACCTTGAACGGATCATTCTCGAAATTCCTCAGGTTGAGCGCGGTTTGACTGTTCTGGATCGGACTTATAATGATTTGCTGGACAAGCTTAATTCCCTCGAATCGAAACAGGCCCAGGCGCAGCTTTCGCAGAATCTCGAAGAAGAGAAAAAGGCGGAACGCTTTGTTCTGCTTGAACCGCCGATCGTGCCGACAGAACCGGTTTCCCCGAATAGGAAGAAGCTTCTGGGTATCGGCGGATTTCTTGCGCTTGTCGTCGGGGTGGCCTGTGTCTTCCTGATCGAGTTGATCGACCGGCGAATCCACAGCGCGTCCGAGTTGGAAGCGGTGCTCAAGCATCCGCCCATTGTGTCCATACCCTATATTCACACGCGCCAGGAAAATGTGCGGAACCGGCTGAAGATTTTTACGTATCTTCTTATCCCGATTGCCCTGCTTGCCCTGCTGCTCGCGGCCGTACATTATTTTTACCAACCGTTGGATGATCTGTTTTACATGGTCTGGTCGGCTGTTGATAGATTATTGGTCGCATTTTAAGAGAGGACTGACGTGGAACGTATTAAGGAAGCCATTGCCAAGGCCAAAGAAAAGCAGGTGGGCGGTCTTTCGGAGCGTACAAGCGCCGCGAAAAATACTGCGCGCAACGCGGAGATTGTCGAAGGCCCAATTGTTTATAACCAGACACGCGTTGTCGATCTCAGCCTAACGCATTTGGAAGAAAACAGAATCATTACGCTGGACAGCGAAGACCCCAACTCAATCAGCTTTGATATTTTAAGGACGCAGGTTCTGGCGAAGATGGAGGCCAATAACTGGCGGACACTCGCCATTACGTCGCCGACACAGGCTTGCGGTAAAACGGTTGTCTCAATAAATCTGGCCCTCAGTATTGCCAAGCAAACCGACTATACTGCACTTCTTGTCGACTTCGATTTGCGCCGGCCGCAGGTGGCCGCTTATCTGGGCTTGCCAAAAGAGAATAGCTTTGCCGATTACCTCGACGGCAAGATCGAATTTAACGATGCCTTGGTGAACCCGGGCATTCCCCGGTTTGTGGTCCTGCCAAACCGCCGGCCGGTTAAGAATTCAACTGAAATCCTGACGTCGCGTAAGGTAAAATCCATGGTGGCGGACCTTCGGGACCGCTATGAGAAACGCATTTGTATTTTTGATTTGCCGCCGCTCAAAGCGACGGACGATGCCATTGCCTTTATTCCGCAGGTTGACTGTGTGTTGATGGTGGTGGCCAGTGGGGAGACTAAACCCAGCGAAGTCAAAGATTGCCGTCGTCAGCTTCAATCGAGTAACCTCTTGGGCGTCGTTCTGAATAAATCACAGGAAGTCGCTAAAACTTACTATTACTAGACCTCAATAGCGGACATGGCAGTGGCAATATTGCTTGTCGTATTTCTGTCGCGATAATTCAGTAAAGGAAGAATAGCGAGAGGATGAATGGAACTGGCCCTACAACGGATTGACCGAACGCGACTGTTGTTGCCAGCCCTTCTGTGCCTGGTTTTCCTGATCTATATACCCGATGGCCTGCTGCTGTGGGACGACTGGATGAATGTAGAGGAGTTCAGTCACGGTCCCTTGATGCTGGCCGTTGCGCTTTATCTCCTTTGGGCGCGGCGGGATCTTCTTTCCTCTCATGATACGCGCGGCAATTGGACCGGGCTTGTTTTCTGCCTGATAGCGGTGGTGGTATATGCTTTGGCGGTCAAGGCGGGGATCGAGAATGTCCGCCATCTCAGCCTGTTTCTGATGATCCTAGGGTTGTTTGTTGTATTTGGCGGGGTGACCTATGGCCGCTATGTGCTGCCGTCGCTTATCTTGCTGCCCTTTGTGGTGCCGCCACCTGCATTTCTGAACGCCAACCTGACCTATGGCTTGCAGCTTCTATCCACGGATATGAGCGTCGCTTTGTTGCGACTTGCCGGTCTGTCCGTCTATCAGGACGGAAATATCATCGATATGGGAACTATCAAGCTGGCGGTTGTCGAGGCTTGCGCGGGCCTGCGATATCTCTATCCGATGATCGGGCTGGGCGTTCTTCTGGCGATGCTGTTTGATATGCCGCTCTGGAAACGGGCCCTGTTTGTCGTCATAGCCGGCATTGTTTCGATCATCATGAACAGCATCCGGATTTTTCTGACTGGGGCTTTTGCGGAATGGACGGACACGGCGGTCTCCGACGGATTTTTCCATCTTTTCGAAGGCTGGGTCTTTTTCCTGTTTTCCTTCGCGGTCATGCTGGCCATTTGCTACCTGGTGCTCAACAAGCGCGAAAAGGCAACGCTTGGCGGTGGTATTCTGACGGTATCCGTTCCCCCGGCGCAACAGACAGAAAATCCGGTGCGTCTTGCGCCGATTGTCGGCGCGGTGCTGCTCTGCGCAGCTTTTGCCCCGG
This sequence comes from uncultured Alphaproteobacteria bacterium, assembly GCA_937910835.1. Classification (GTDB taxonomy): domain Bacteria; phylum Pseudomonadota; class Alphaproteobacteria; order Sneathiellales; family Sneathiellaceae; genus Sneathiella. The sequence continues at coordinate 3,525 of CALEMG010000111.1, forward strand.
CGATCGTAATGCTTCGGGGGAT
>CALEMG010000112.1 GCA_937910835.1 uncultured Alphaproteobacteria bacterium
GCCCTTACCGCGCAGAATACCCTCGGTGTTGAGGGGATCGAGGCGATCTCCGCCCCCTTCGTTGCGCAGCAGATCGACGTTGTTCTCAAAGATATCGGCGCTGATGCCATTAAAATCGGCATGCTCCATCGAAAAGAGGTCGTGGATGCTGTCGCGGGACTTTTCGATCAAATCGATAAACTGCCGCCGGTGGTACTCGATCCCGTGATGATTGCCAAGGGCGGTGCGAGCCTGATCGCGGAGGAAGCAAGCGACGCCATCAAAAAGCGTTTGATCGGGCCGCATACCCTTGTTCTCACACCGAATATCCCAGAGGCTGAGCATCTTACCGGTATGAAGATCAACAACCTTACCGATATGGAAAAGGCGGGCTGCCTTCTGCTCGATATGGGGCCCGTGGCCGTGCTGATGAAGGGAGGGCATAGCGAGGGAGTGAAAATCGTCGACCTTCTCGTCTCGCCGGAGGGAATTCAGACATTCTCCCATCGACGTATTGAAAGCAGACATACTCATGGCACGGGCTGCACGCTGTCTTCAGCCATCGCGACGGGCATTGCGCAAGGGTTGGCGGTTCCGGCTGCCGTTGCACGGGCCATTCGCTATGTAGAAAATGCGATTTTCGACGCCCCCGGTATCGGTGCCGGTCACGGGCCGCGCATTCACGGGCATACGGTCTCTCATTTCGACTAGGTTTGGCTATCTTTAGGCCACAGCTTTTGGTAGCGTTGATACTCTCGAACCGTTCGCTTGCTTACCGGGGAGTATCATATGGCCAATTTGAAGCGCATTTTTCTGGGACTTTGCCTGTTGCTGGCCCTTGGATTGGGTACTGCGCAAGCGGATAGCACGGAAAAGCAGGAAGCCGTTATTGAGTTTTTGAAGGTCGCCAACACCGCAGAAATATTGGAGCAGGCCGTAGTTTCTAACCTCCAGCTAGCTCTCGGTACCGTATATAGAAACAAACCGGAAATTCCTGAGAAGCTAAAGCAAAAAACTTTCGATATTCTGGTCGAAACGTTTAAAGAGAATATTGATGGTGTGTTGATTTCGATGGCGCAAATCTACGAAGAAGCATTTACTCTTGAGGAAATTCAAGAAATGACCGAGTTCTACAAGAGTGAGTTGGGCCAGAAAATACTCAACAAGTTGCCGGGCGTGATGCAGACAGCTACTGTTATGGGTATGCAATGGGGACAGAAGATTGCAGCTATCGCGATGGAGCGTATCCGCAAGGAACTGGCCAGTGAAGGCTACGATATCTGACTATGAAATGTCGGAGAGCTATATCTCCTTGAGAGCCTCGATAAGCCGATCGATTTCTTCTTCCGTATTATAGTAATGAAATGAAGCCCTTACCATTGCCTCTATTCCCCGTTTCTCAAGATCAAAGCGGGTGCTGGAAAGGCTGGTAATGGAGACATTGATATTTTGTCCTGCAAGATGGGCTTGTATTTCAGCAGGCGATTTTGTGGCATGGCTGAACGTAACGATTCCGCCCTTTCTCGCGCCAATATCCTGAACCGTAATGTCGGGGAGTGCTGATAACTTCTCTCGTGCAACTTCCGCCAGCGCGCAAAGGCGGGCCGAGGTTTCCTCAATCCCGAGCGTGAGCAGATAATCGGCAGCTGCGCCGAGACCGATGACGGCGGCGACATTGAATTCCCAGTTTTCGAACCGGCGGGCGTCGGGACGCATCTCATATTGGTCGATTGATGTCCATTTCGCGCCATGCATATCGAGGAACGGCGGCTCCAGCTTGTCTAGCATGCTTTTGCGGACATAGAGAAAGCCGGTGCCGCGTGGGGCACGGAGATATTTTCGTCCCGTCACAGAGAGCATATCGCACCCAATCTCCTCCACATCGACGGGAATTTGCCCCACGGACTGGCAGGCATCCAACAGATAGGGAATGCCATACTTTCGTGCGACCTTGCCAATCTCTGCCGCTGGATTGATGAGGCCACCATTGGTCGGGATATGGGTAACCGAGATCAGCTTGACCTTGTTATCAATCATCGCTTCCAGGGCGGCAACATCCATTTGTCCGCTGTTATCGCTCGGCACAAAATCGATTTTAACACCCGTTCGTTTTGCAACTTGCAGATAATCGATGACATTAGTGGCATATTCTGCCTCCGCCGTCAGGATGCGGTCGCCGGGCGCGAATGACATGCCATAGAACGCCATTTGCCAGCCGACGGTCGCATTTTCCACCAATGCAATCTCGCTCCGATCGCAGTTAATCAACTCGGCAATGGCGTCATAGGTTCGCTCGAATGCCGCCTTGGCGCGGTTTTGCGCCTCATATCCGCCGATGGCGAGCTCGAGATCGAGATGCTCCTTCACCGCGTCATAGATGGGAAGGGGCATCAGCGCCGCGCCTGCGTTATTGAAATGAGTACGGGTTTTTACGCCCGGCGTGTCTTCGCGGAGTTTATCGATATCGAGGGTCATAAGAATTCCTGATCAGCGATGTCCGGCAACGACATGGGGAATATAGGCGTCGTTAAGCCGGGCTAGTTCATTGACGTCGAGAGAAATATCAAGCGCGGCCACAGCCTCTTCCAGCTGGTACATCTTGCTCGCTCCGATAATGGGCGCGGTGACGGTAGGGCTGTGATGAACCCAGGCAAGCGAGATCTGTGCCGGGGTGACGCCCCGTTCCTTCGCGATATCCTGCACAACGGCGAGCACATCATAATCCGCATCCTGGCCAATCCGCATGCTCTTGATCATAGCATCGGAGCGAGAGCGGGTTGTCTCCCCCTCAGCATCCTTTTTCTTGTTTCCGGCGAGGAACCCGCGCGCGAGCGGTGACCAGGGGATCACGCCAATGCCCTGATCTTCGCAAAGGGGGAGCATTTCGCGCTCCTCCTCCCGATAGACGAGGTTATAGACATTCTGCATGGAGACGAACTTGGCCCAGCCATTCCTTTCGGAGATGGACAGTGCCTTCATAAACTGCCAGGCGAACATCGATGACGCGCCGATATAGCGAGCCTTACCAGCGCGCACCACATCGTTGAGGGCTTCCAGCGTTTCCTCGATCGGGGTGTCATAATCCCACCGGTGAATCTGGTAGAGGTCGACGTAATCTGTGCCGAGCCGCCGGAGTGAATCATCGATGGCATGCATGATATGCTTGCGCGAAAGGCCTCCACTCAGCGGGCTGTCGCTCATGCGGTTGAAAACTTTAGTCGCGATGACAATCTCATCGCGCTTTGCGAAATCTTTAAGTGCCCGGCCGACAATCTCCTCAGATGCGCCGATGGAATACATGTCGGCGGTGTCGAAGAAATTGATGCCGAGTTCCAGCGCGCGCTTGATAAAGGGGCGGCTCTCCTCTTCGGGCAGAACCCAGTCCCTCCAGTTCGGGTCGCCATATGTCATGGTGCCAAGGCAGAGATCGCTCACTTTTAGGCCGGTCTTCCCCAGTCGCTTCAGGTTCATTTTTGTCTCCGTCAGAGAATATTTTCTAGCGCCGTGAGCAGTCTATCGCTATCCGCTTCATTATTGAAGAGGTGAGGGGTGATCCGCATGCTGGAGCCCCGAACCGAGACATGGATATTCTCCGCTTTCAGCCGATCCAGCAGGTCTTTGGGCAGGCCGCCGTCGCGCCGGAGGCCAAGGAAATGTCCGGCGCGCTTATCATCGGGCAATGAGGTGAGGCCAAGCCCCGCGCATCTTGCGGCGATATCCTGTGTTTTATGCGTCAGTGTCTCCTGAATATTGGCGACACCCCAGGCAAGAATCTGCTCAAGCGCGGTAACGGCGACGGGCATTAAGGCGAAATTCGCCCGCTCCCCCATGTCGAAACGCCGTGCGCCAGGCTGATACTCATCGACGTAATCGACCAGCCCGGCGAAATTCTCCGATCCCTTGCGGTTGAGCCAGTTATATTCGAGCGGCTCGCCGCCGTGATGCTCCGGCGCGACATACATAAAACCGACACTGTAAGGGCCCAGCAGCCATTTATAGGCGGCGGCTATCAGGAAATCCGGTTTGACGCGGGCAAGATCAAGCGGCATTGCGCCGAGCGACTGGGTGACGTCGAGGACGAGCTTCGCGCCTTGTACCTTGAGCTTCTCACCGATCGCCACGAGGTCAAGAAGCGCGCCATCCGTCCAGAGATTATGGGGAAGCGCTGCGATGGCAACCTTGTCGTCTATGGCTTTAAGAACGGCGGAGGTCCAGTCATAATCGGCGGGCGTGGGAATGGTGACGATCTCGCCGCCGCTTGCCCGCGCAAGCTCCATCCAGGAATAAACATTGGAGGGGAACTGGTCTTCCAGCAGCAGGATTTTCAGCCCCCTTGAAAGCGGGATGTTTTTTGCCGCCGTCGCAATGCCGTAGGACGCGCTGGAGATAATCGCGATATCGTCTGCGCTTGCGCCGACCAGCGTCGCAAATAATGATCTCGCCTTTTCTGATTCGGTAAAAAAATCAACGGGTGAGACGTTCCAGGGCAGGGACTTGCGATCAATTCCCGCATGACCGGCGGCACGCGCGGTCTTCAGGAGCGGGCCCATATAGGCGCAGTTGAAATAGGCGATTTCGTCTGGGATATCGAAAAGGTGACGTTGGCTGGGGATCATAAACAGGCCTCGGACGCAAGAAAACGATCCCGTAGTTTTACGCCCGGAACCCTGTTTGGCCAGTTCTTTATTGTCGCAAAGACAATAAACCCGCTTAACTTATGTCACGGGCTCGATGCGAAACTGATAACAGTTGTTGGTGGCGGAGCGAACATGAACGTATGAAACTCCCTCTGTTGCCATAATTTCCTGAGCTGTGCTTTCAGCATTTTCTGGCGCGACCGTCTGGCCGGTGCCATAGACAATGCGCTCATCCGAGCCGTAACCGCGCAATAGGAGTCCGTCCCGTGCGTTGTACATCCCCGGTAACCGGTCGATGCCGTCGTATGCGGTGCACTCGTCCGCATGAAGAAAAATGGGCCCTTGTTCGGCGTAGGGCTGGCGGGAAGAAAAAGGCCGGTAGGCCACGATCAGAAATTTGTCTCCTGGCGCTATTTCTTCTATAGAATGGCGGCACGCGTTCCCGTTTCCATCGG
>CALEMG010000113.1 GCA_937910835.1 uncultured Alphaproteobacteria bacterium
CCTTGATCTTGAAGGCAGGGTGCAGATCAAGGGTCATTGCGATGATATGGCGGTGGCGCTGATGCTTTCCGATGTCGTGGTCTCTGCCACGACGGTACCGGAAGGGTTCGGCCGCGTTGCCGTGGAGGCGCAGGCCATGGGCCGCCCGGTTATCGCAACCGCGCATGGTGGCTCTATGGAAACGATTATCGATAGAGAGACGGGTTGGCTGGTACCGGTCGGCGATGTTGATGAGATGGCGGCGGCGCTGGCCGAGGCGATAGATCTGTCCTCAGAAGATCGGGAGGCGGTCGCGATCAAGGCGCGGGAGCATGTCATGGCTCATTTCGCCATCGAGCATATGTGTGGCGCGACGATAGCACTGTATGAAGACATCCTTGGCATCAGATAGCTTCTAAATACAACGCATGCCACGCTAATTCACGGTCAAAGGCGTCTATCGCTTGACATGACCCGCCAGTTTTCTACATTCCCGGCATGATCGCGGATCCAGGACAGGGTGTTGTTCGGGGCCGGTCATGGAATGGATGGTACTTAATGGGTAACGGACAAGTAGAAATTACGCTCCCCGATGGGAGCAAACGGGTCTTCGACAATCCGGTTTCAGGCGCGGAGTTGGCGCAGGATATCGGCCCGGGTCTCACAAAGGCGGCCCTCGCTCTTCGCATTGACGGTGAGATGAAGGATCTCAAAATGATCCTTGATCAGGATACAGCCGTTGAGATTGTCACCTCGCGCGATGAAGACAAGGAAGTGTTGGAACTTCTGCGTCACGACGCCGCGCATGTGATGGCAGAGGCCGTGAAGGAACTTTATCCGGAAACCCAAGTGACAATCGGTCCGGCCATTGAGGACGGGTTTTATTACGATTTCGCCCGCAAAGAGCCCTTTACTCCCGATGATCTCGAGAAGATCGAGAAGCGAATGCATGAGATCGTTGATCGGGATGAGGAAATCACCCGCGAGGAATGGAGCCGCAGTGAAGCTGTCGAGTTCTTCAAGAACAGTGGCGAGCATTATAAGGCGGACATTATTCATGCGATCCCGGAAGATCAGCCTATTGGTATTTATCGCCAGGGCGATTTTCAGGACTTGTGCCGGGGGCCGCATCTGCCATCGACGAAGAAGCTTGGCCATGCGTTCAAGCTGATGAAGCTGGCGGGCGCCTACTGGCGGGGAGATTCCCGAAATGAGATGCTGCAGCGGATTTATGGCACTGCCTGGCGGAATGAGAAGGAACTGAAAGCCTATCTCCATCGGCTGGAAGAGGCGGAACGGCGTGATCACCGCAAGCTCGGCCGGGAGATGGACCTGTTTCATTTGCAGGAAGAGGCCGTGGGCATGGTGTTCTGGCATGAAAAGGGCTGGACCCTTTACCGTACGCTGGAAAATTATATTCGTCATAAGCTGGAGATTGCCGACTACAAGGAAGTGAAGACCCCGCAGCTTGTAGATCGCAAGCTATGGGAGGCATCGGGGCACTGGGAAAAATTCGGGGAACATATGTACACCACCGAATCGGAAGAGCGGCCCTTTGCGATTAAAACAATGAATAGCACCTGCCATGTCCAGATTATCAATCAGGGGCTCACCAGCTATCGGGATTTGCCGCTCCGCATGGCGGAGTTCGGTTCCTGCCACCGTTATGAGCCTTCCGGGGCTTTGCACGGGATCATGCGGGTGAGAGGGTTCACCCAGGATGATGCGCATATCTTCTGTACTGAAGACCAGATCATGTCGGAGACCGAGGTTTTCTGTGAACTTCTTCTGGAGATATACAAGGACTTCGGCTTCACCGAGGTGAAGGTCAAATTCTCCGACCGTCCGGATGTGCGCGCCGGGGAGGACGCTATCTGGGATAAGGCGGAGGGTGCCCTTCGCGAGGCGATCGAGGCAACCAATATCGCTTACAGTATGAACCCCGGTGAAGGCGCCTTCTATGGCCCGAAGCTGGAATTTGTGCTTACCGACGCCATTGGCCGGGACTGGCAGTGTGGTACCTTACAGGTCGATTTCGTGTTGCCGGAACGTCTGAATGCTAATTATATTGGCGAGGACGGCGCGAAGCATCGCCCGGTTATGTTGCATCGGGCTATTTTTGGCTCGATGGAGCGGTTTATCGGTATTCTGATCGAGGAGTATGCGGGACGCTTCCCGCTTTGGCTCGCGCCGGAGCAGGTCGTGGTTGCCACCATTACTGACGAAGCCGATGATTATGCTCGTGAGGTTTTGGCGGCCCTGAAGGCAAAGGGGATTCGCGCAAGCCTTGATCTTCGAAACGAGAAAATCAATTACAAGGTTCGCGAACACAGTCTCGCAAAGGTGCCGGCATTGCTGGTTGCCGGAAAGCGCGAGGCGGAAGAAAAGACGATTTCGGTCCGCCGACTGGGGGAAAAGCATCAAAAAGTGCTGGCTCTTGACGAGGCAATTGCCGCGCTTGTCGAGGAAGCGAAGGTGCCCGGACAATGATTTGCGCTATGTACTAAAACTAGCTGTGGCAATAAAGCATTAAAAAATATAAAATATCATGTCTAAACCCTTCTAGGAGGAAGGGAATTGGATCAACTATTCAAGGAGAAAGTAAATAGCTCGCCCACAAAGAAATACGGTTCCGACAAAGGAAGGGCCGCGCACGAATGAAGATATCAATGTTGCCAATGTACGTTTGATCAACGACGAAGGTGACAATATTGGTTTGGTTTCTATCCAGGCTGCGATGGGTTTGGCCGATGAAGCTGGACTGGATCTGGTGGAAGTTTCCCCTGGGGAAACGCCTGTTTGCAAGCTTATGGATTTCGGGCGCGCCCGGTTTGAGGCACAGAAAAAAGCCGCGAAGGCCCGCAAAAAGCAGAAAACCTTCGAAATCAAGGAAATCAAGATGCGGCCGAACATCGACCAGCATGACTATGACGTCAAGATGCGGGCGGTGAACAAGTTTTTGGAAACCGGCGATAAGGTGAAAGTCACGATGCGCTTCCGTGGCCGGGAAATGGCCCATCAGGAACTCGGCATGAAATTGC
>CALEMG010000114.1 GCA_937910835.1 uncultured Alphaproteobacteria bacterium
CTAAAATAACAGAACTTAATTCATCGACCCCCTCAAACATGCTCCCACAAAAACCCATGCACATCGCGTTTCATGAGCGGCCAGGCGGAGGCGTTTTTTCGGGGACGGGAAGTTCGTTTGCTTGAAGGGATGGTCGGTTATGATTGTCGCCTGATAGAGGAGGGGGTTCTTTTATAAACCCCTTTGAACGCATCGTTAAATCGTCGCAGGCTTCCAAAGCCGGCGGCAAAGGCGATATCGGCGATTGGCAGGGACGTCTCGTCGATCATCCGTTTTGCCTTTTGTATCCGTTTCGTCGCGGCAACCTGGGATGGGCTTGCGCCAACATGTTTCGCGAACAGGCGGGACAGGTGCCGTGCCCCGATACCGAGTTTGTTGGCGAGCTCCTCTGTGCTGGCATTGTCGAGAAATCCTTCTTCGATCATCCTGAGCGCGCGGCCCACAGTGGCGGCGGTGCCTTTCCAGGCGGGGCTGCCCTGCGCAGTTTCCGGCCGACATCTCAGGCAGGGACGAACTCCGGTCTTTTCGGCCGCCGCCCCGGTCGGGGATTATGACACATTAGCTGATTTGGCGGGCCGCACCGGACAGACCGGACGGCAGTAAATCCGGGTTGTCCTGACGCCGGTAAAAAAAAGGCCGTCAAAGGCTGGATCGCGCGCCAGGCGGGCACGGTCACATAACTCCGGGTCAAGGTGATGCGTATTATCCGTCTTCATTACGCCCCCAATATTGTGCATTTTGACTGCATTGACTAGCCAAAACCGGACTCCATCGGGGGGATGAGGTCCGTTTCCTGCGAGCATCGGGTCCGTTCAGAATTTAAAAGCGGCTGCGAAAACATCAGGAGGTCGCTTTGGAAAATCGTTCGCAGAGCCAATTTGTTGAAATCATTTTGCTCGTCGTCTTGTCATTTCTATGGGGAAGTTCCTTCACCCTTATCAAGGTCGCTGTCGAGACGGTGCCGCCGGCGACCGTCGTTTTGGGAAGGCTGTTCATCGGTTCGGCCCTTTTATTGATGATTGTTCGATATCGGGGAATTTCTTTACCAACATCTCCTCTACTTTGGGGCGCATTTTCAGTGCAGGGCCTTCTGCAAAGTGCACTTCCCTTTACCCTGATCAGTTGGGGAGAGAAACATATCGATAGCGGGCTTGCCGGGCTTCTCAATTCCACGCCTCCGCTTTTTGCCTTTCTCATCACCTTTCTTGTTTTGCGCGAAGGAGGCGCGCCGCTCAGAAAGTTCATCGGGGTGGCGATCGGACTTGTCGGGGTTTTAGTGACCCTTGGGCCGGACGTATTGAGCGGATCGAATGAGGATATCTGGGGCCAGCTTGCCGTTACCGGGTCGAGCCTGAGCTACGCGGTTGCCGCAATCTATGCGCGTCGCTTTTCAGATCAGTCCGCCCTTTTGACGGCGGCTTGCTCCATGACGATGGCAACCATTTTGATGGCCCCGGTTTCGATCGTAATTGATCGACCCTGGGATCTCATGCCATCCCAATCTGCGATGTGGTCGATTGCCGCTCTTGGCGTTCTGTCGACGGCTCTTGCTATGATTATCTATTTCCGCCTGGTTAAAACGCTGGGCGCTGTCGGAGTTACGAGCGGTAGCTACTTGCGCGCTGGCTTCAGCGTGCTGTTGGGAGTGCTTTTCCTAGGCGAGAGCTTGAATCTCAGCTTAATTATAGGCTTTCTTCTCATCCTTCTCAGCGTGGCAATCGTATTAGGGCAGATCAGATGGCCGTTTAACCGACGAGATGCGAATTGAGCCATACATAAACAGCTGGGAGCAACTCTACGCTCCCTTGCGCCCGTCCTTCTCCGCCGTCTATGATGCGTCAAGGTAATCTCATGGGGCAGGAGAGGGTTATGAGGCTCTGGAAGAAGGTCAGTATCGGTCTCAGCTCGGGGGTTCTTGTCCTGATCCTTGGTGTGGTTGTGATCGGCTATTCTTTAAGTGCGCATCTCGCGGGCGAGCGGCTCGCGCGGGCGGAGGCGTCGCCGCAGTATCAGGACGGCGGTTTCGTCAATCCGGAGGGGCAGGCCCCCTATGAGCTTACCTGGGACTATGTGTCAGAGCAGCTTTTCGGCGAGCAGCAGCGTGCGCCCGAGGGCGAACTCCCCGTCATGATGATTGCGCCCAACTATCTCGATGCGCCCGCGCCATCGGGCTTGCGCGTGACTTGGCTCGGCCATGCGAGCACTCTGATTGAGATGGACGGCATGCGCATTCTGACAGATCCGATGCTCTCCGCCCGGGCGTCGCCTGTGCAGTTTGCCGGACCGGAGCGGTTTCATCCATCGCCGCTGCCGCTCGCGTCGCTGAAAAATATCGATGCCGTCGTCATTTCCCTTATCCATTTCGATCATC
>CALEMG010000115.1 GCA_937910835.1 uncultured Alphaproteobacteria bacterium
CAATATCGGCAGCCAGCCGTATTGTCTCCGCCACATCTTCGGGTGCATGGCCATATCCATTTTCGAGATCGGCACTGACCGGCAAGGATGTCGCCGCAATAATCCCGGCTGCATGATCCAGCGCTTCCTCCCGACTGATTTCACCGATCGAAGTACCCTTGCCCCTAGAAAAGGCAAATCCAGCGCTTGTCGTTGCCAGCGCTTCAAAACCTAGCGCCGTCAGCATCTTCGCAGATCCCGTATCCCAGGGATTGGGAAGAACAAACGCTTTTTCCCGCAGATGCAACGCCTTGACGGCTTCCGCCCTTCCAAGAATATCAACCGGCATATGTCCTCCAAGCGTAAATGTTCATGATTTGTTCACTTTCGGATATTTGAAAGGAGCATGCAAGAAAAAAGTATGTAGGGCCGGAGAAAGGTTGAACGAGTTACCTCAACCCACCTTTGCGCCGATGGAGATCGATCGCAAGCTCATCTAGGCTCATTTGCTCAACCTTGTTACGCTCGTATTTTTCCTTAACGCCACGGGCATCGAGGGCGACCTGATATTTTTTGAGTTCCTGATAGCAGATGGTTACCTCTTCATTCAGCGCAGCGATCTTGGCGTCTACCTCTTCAATGCTCGCCTGGATATTTTCTCTTTGCTGCTTGGCGGCGGCGGCATAGTTCGCAAAAGAGAAACCGACCTCCGGGTTGGTCCCGGCGATATCCTGTTCCCGCTGCTGTTCTTCTTCAAGGCCTCGTATCTGTTTGACGAAACTTGCGCGTAGATCTTCAAAATCGACAAGTTCCCGCCGCTTTTCGTCAAGCTTCCATTTATGGACCCTGATTAAACTGTCCAAGCCCTTCATGATGATTTCGACCTCAAAGCATCACCCTCCGATTTAAGCCGTTTCAAGATCTGGCTCCCGCGCCAGAATTTCAGACAGCATTGCAAAGCATTCAGATAAGCTCGCCCGCTCATTCTTTCCCTGACCCATGAAATCCTCCAACATGGGGAAAAAGTGAATGGCCTCATCAACCAAAGGGTCCGCCCCTTTCCGATAAGCGCCCAAACGGATCATTTCCGCCATATCGTCATAAGTCGATAGATACTGCTTCGCCTTCAAAATGAGAGTGTTTTCGGCATCGTTATTGCACCCGGGCATCGTTCGAGAGATAGACTTGAGAACATTAATTGCGGGATAACGGCCCCGCTCCGCAATCTGACGTTCCATCACAATATGACCATCCAGAATACCCCGGACGGCATCCGCAACAGGTTCATTGTGATCATCACCTTCAACAAGAACGGTAAAAAGCCCGGTTATGCTGCCTTTTCCGGACCCCGGTCCCGCACGTTCAAGTAATTTTGGTAACTCACTAAAAACTGTTGGTGTATAGCCCTTACTGGTCGGGGGTTCACCTCCCGAAAGGCCAATGTCCCGTTGCGCCATGGCAAATCTGGTAACACTATCCATCAGGCAAAGCACATCGCGATCCTCATCGCGAAAATACTCCGCTAATGAAAGCGTAAGGTAGGCTGCCTGGCGTCGCATAAGCGCGGATTCATCAGACGTCGCAACGACAACAATGCTCCGCTTCAGCCCTTCCTCGCCGAGATCGTCCTTAATAAATTCCTGCACTTCCCGGCCGCGTTCACCAATAAGGCCAATCACATTGATGTCTGCCGCCGTATTACGGGCAAGCATGGAAAACCTGCAAAATTGCCCATTCTCTGTCCGCGACAACAAGTCACGAAAGTGTTCAAAGCACGGACACCAAGATCAATTTTCTCCCCGACCCGTTGACGGGCATGTGCCGGCGGCGGCGCGTTCCGAAAAGGAACAGCCCGGTTGCCGGACTTGAGTGGCGGCCCACCATCAATCGGCTCCCCCATGGCATTGACCACCCGCCCGAGCCAGCTTTCATTCGGAAAGACGACCGGATCCCGCTCTGCGATTTCCGCCTTGCAGCCAATGCCAATCCCTTCAAGCACACCGAACGGCATGAGCAGCGCGCGGTCATCACGGAAACCGACCACCTCGCATTTTACTTTACCGCCACCGCGGGCGCGTAGATTAACGCGGCTGCCAATGCTCAGATGTCTTTGAATTCCGCCGATTTCGACCAGCAGCCCCATTATTGCAACCACACGACCGTAATATTGCGCTGTAGGAACCCGATCGATTTCCAAAATAATGCTTTGCACGAAAGACGCCTCGCTAACCTTGTTTGTAAGACCCTGAGCTTGGTGAGTTAAGTCATTTTGCCAGATACATTTTAATGTTTAGTAAATGCCGTCATACGAAGTTAACAAAGATAGTTAATTTTTATCTTTTGTTTTAACTAATTGTTAAGTTAAGTTGTTAATAATAGTTGGAGTACAGGAGGTACAATATATGCGTGTACTATTGATAGAAGATGATAGCTCAATGGCTCGTGGCATCGAATTGATGCTGAGCGCAGAGGGTCTTAATGTTTACACGACCGACCTCGGGGAAGAGGGCGTAGATCTTGGAAAACTTTATGACTATGACATTATTATATTGGATTTGGGCCTGCCTGATATGTCCGGTTACGACGTCTTGAAAAAGCTTCGTACGGCAAAGGTATCAACGCCCATTCTGATTTTGTCCGGCATGTCTGAACCTGATGACAAAGTTAAAGGTTTGGGCTTCGGCGCGGATGACAACTTAACCAAGCCTTTTAACAAAGATGAACTTGTCGCACGTATTCATGCGATTGTTCGCCGGTCGAAAGGTCATGCACAGTCCACTATTCAGACTGGCAAGCTTACGGTCAACCTGGACTCCAAATCTGTCGAAGTCAGCGGTCAACGTCTGCACCTGACCGGCAAGGAATACGGCATGCTAGAACTTCTTAGCTTGCGCAAAGGAACAACCTTGACGAAAGAAATGTTCCTCAACCATCTCTATGGGGGCATGGACGAGCCGGAACTCAAAATCATCGACGTTTTCGTTTGCAAACTTCGCAAAAAACTTGCCGCCGCGACCGCTGGCGACAACTATATCGAAACGGTTTGGGGTCGGGGATATGTTCTTCGCGATCCGGAAGAAAACATTCAGGCACGGGCGAGCTAGCTAGGCGCTCCTTTCAAAAAAATAGATCTTTAAAAAAACACCCGCAGTATTGATCAATACTGCGGGTGTTTTACGTAGTTATTTTTATTTTTATTCGTCAGTCTAGTGCATTTCGGAAACATATCTATATAAAAGATATTTAAATAATATATCATATTACCATTTTTTATTTAAATAATCATATTAATACATTGAAATAAAAATTTTAATATTTATCTACTCCATGTAATTTATTTTAAATATTTATGGATATTTCAGCATCATGCCAAATTTAACCAACTTTAAAAATTTCATTCAAAATGCAAATAATAGTAAAGGCGTAAAAATTGATGACAACATCGTTAATAAACTTATCGAAATGGGGAAAAATGCTCGGATAGCGTCACAAATTCTTCGGGTATTGCCACGCCAAAAAAAGGATGATGTATTGCAGAATCTGGTAGATATCCTAAATAAAAACAAGAATATTATCAGAGATGAAAATAAGAAAGATCTGGATCAGTTTGAAATATTACGCCTCAACGAGATAAAAGAAGGAAAACCTAACCCAAAATATACTCCCGCCTTAAAAAGTAGACTAGATTTATTTGCTGATGACGAAAAATATTTCAAATCGATGATCTCCAATATTACAAGCGTCATAAAGCTGGATGAGGTCACTGGCACATCAACCAATACGAAAACACTCCCCTCCGGCATTACGCTAAAAAAACAATATGTGGCGCTGGGGGTTATGTTCATGATTTACGAGGCACGCCCAAACGTCACTGCGGATGCGGCCGCGTTATGCATCAAGGCTGGGAACGCCTGCATTCTTAAGGGCGGCAAGGAAGCAATCGAATCCAACAAGGCGATCTCGAAATGCATCCAACAAGCATTCGTGCAATCCGGTCTTGGATCACTTCGTAACGCGGTACAGGTAGTCGATTCCGTTGAGAGGTGGGTGACGAGCGCATTTCTTAATATGGATAGCTATATAGATTTCGTTGTTCCACGTGGCGGAAAGGGTCTGACCAGTGTCGTTTCGCGTGAATCCAAGGTTCCTGTCATCTATCATCTCGACGGAACTTGCCATGTTTATGTCGACAAATATGCAGACCTGCGTAAAGCGGTCGCCATTATTTTGAACGCAAAAACCCAAAGCTATGGAACCTGCAACACGATGGAGAGCCTGATCCTGCATGAAAGTATCGCAGATCCATTGCTGAAGGTGTTGTGCCCCTATCTTGCAGACGCCGACAGAAAAGGCCAGGAGGGCGGGCTAAACGGAAAAGGCATTGAAATACGGGCGGAATACGAAATAATAACTCACCTGAAAAACGTGATAAAATACCCCGCCGAACTTATGAGCGTAATAAAGGACAAGGAGGAGTTCAGTAAAGAGCATTTGGCGCCGACAATGACGCTGGTAATCGTAAACAAAATGGAAGAGGCCATTGTTCACATAGAAACCTTTGGCTCACATCATACAGACGCCATCATCACGGAGAATAGCTTCCAGGCCAATTCGTTTCTTAACGCAGTAAATTCTTCCTCTGTATTTCACAACATGTCAACCCGTTTCGCGGACGGTTTCGAATTTGGCCTTGGTGCCGAAATCGGTATCAGCAC
>CALEMG010000116.1 GCA_937910835.1 uncultured Alphaproteobacteria bacterium
CGATGTTTACGCGAACCATCTCAATTTCCGCGGCTTTCCGCATATTCCGGGCACTTCCGCCATCTTCATAATCAGCTTGATATTATGCCGGTAACAGACTGGAAAAATGGAAATATCGGCGTGTTTAAGGAAAGCGCCTTCCCCATCCATGTCGGGTTTTTAAGCGTGCGCGATGGCGTGCCGACGGTGATCCATGCCCACGCCCGGCGGCGGCAGGTGATTGAGGAGGCGTTGGTGCCTTACGGCGCGCCCTTTGCCGTTTTTACATTTCCGGAGGTTCTCTAATGGCGACTTTGGCAGTTGGTCTTGTCGGGGCCGGTATCGGCGCGGTCACCGGTGTCGGCGCCGGGGCCGGTTGGCTCCTCGGCACGACGCTGGGCCGTGTTCTCTTCGCCGAGGACGGCAGTTCTTCCCGTGCGACGCGGCTCACCGATCTTAATGTCACCGGCGCGAGCTATGGCGCGGCGATCCCGCGTCTTTATGGCACCATGCGCCTTGCCGGGAATATTATCTGGGCGGCTGATCTTCGCAGCGAGGCCGTGACAAGCAGCGGCGGCGGCAAGGGGGGCGGCGGCTCCTCACAGGTAACCGGTTATAATTATTCCACCAGTTTCGCTGTCGCTATCTGCGAGGGAGAGGTATCGAAGCTCCTTAAAATCTGGGCCGATGGCGAGGTCATCTATGACGCGGGTGCGGAGGGCGACGTGATCGCGAGCGATCTGCGCTTTCGTTTTTACACGGGCGATGAGGCGCAGCTCCCAGACAGTATTATCGAGGCGGCGGAAGGGGAGAACAATGCACCCGCCTATCGCGGGCTCAGCTATCTTGTGTTCGATGACCTGCCGCTTGGCGCCTTTGGTAACCGTATCCCGAATATAGAGGTGCTGGTCACCACAGATGGCATAGGCGCTTATCCACTCACCGACAGCGAGATTGCCTCCGTCAATGCGGGCAGCTTTGCCTATGATCAAGAGCGGAGCCTTGTCTATAGCTATGAGGTAGTGGGCGGGGTCGATACGGTCCGCAAGATCGACGCGCTGACCCTCGACGAGCTCGCGGCGGCCGAGGTGGAGACGGAATTTCCGCGCCTGCCCGATGCGGCAATCGGGTTTTCGCGGGATCGCAAGGGTAATTTCTGGATTGGCACGGGCGCGGCCCTGCTCGCCGGACGGCAAATCCACCATGTGAACGGCGAGACGATGCAACTCAACGACAGCGCCGATCTGCCGAGTGGCGTGGGTGCAATTACCCATTCGACTGATATCATCAATCCGCTTACCGGCGCGCAGTTCCAGATTGCCGGATCGCAGCAGAGCTATCAGGTGGTGATCTTCAATGAGGCGCTGGAGGTGGTCGATACCATAACAACAACCGCACGCGTTTGCACAGGTGCGGTGACAGACGCAGACGAAGTCGCCTGGGTCGTCCTGTCCGGCTGGGCGACCGGCCCGGTGTTCAGCGATCTGGAGATCGTCCGGGTTAGCGTGTTCGGTAGTCCGGGTATTTCCGGCACGGAGTATGCAGTCGAGAGTGACATCTACACCATCGCCACCGCCGATCTCACGCCACTTGGCGGGTCGGGGAGCGAGACCAACAATATCACGCGGCTCGTCGCCTATCTGCCCGCGAGTGATGAGCTCTTGTTCCAGAACGATTACCGCTTGTTCAAATGGTCGACGGTCACCCACAGCATCACAGCCAGCCGCGACGTTAGCGACCTGAGCGGAAGTCTTTCTCTTGTCCATAAGCATAATGGCAGCGAGATCGTCTTTGTCAGCGCCGGGCGCTATGCGGTTTATCTCAGCGCCGAAACACTGGAGGAGATGGAACGCGTTGATCTCTATGACTTCGACGGGGTCAGTGCATCGGTGAACGGTGTCTACGACGCGGCGACTGACAGCATGTTTGTCTTTAACAGTTCCTTCGGGGTGAAACGGCTTTTTCTGCGCCGCGCGAGCGGGACGGGGGCTGAGCTTGCCGCAATCGTCCGCGACCTTTGTGCACTTGGCCGCCTGACGGGGGCGGATGTCGATGTCTCCGCCCTTGCGGGCAGCCTTCCGGGTTATCTGGTGAGCCGCCCGATGTCGATTGCCGACGCGCTGACGCCGCTCAGTGAGTATGCCTTTTTTGATGCGGTGGAAAGCGGCGACAAGCTCAAATTCATCCCGCGCAATCAGGTGGCGAGCGATATTACCATCACTGATGAGGAGATGATCGCGCCGCCCGCTCTTCGCCGGTTGCAGGAAAGTGAACTGCCCGAAAAGATATCGCTCTCCTATCTTGCGTCCGATGCGGGCTACCAGATTGGCACTCAGTCGGAGAAGCGGGCCTTCCGTCCCGTCGCCACCATGTTCGGGCGGAACCAGCTTGCGCGGGATCTGCCGATGGCCCTGACCGCTGATCTTGCGCGGCAGGCGGCGGCGAAGACGCTTTATTCCGCATGGGCCGAGCGGCAGACGGTGAGCGCGTCGCTGCCGATCAAGTATCTCGCCCTCGATCCCGCCGACGTGTTGACCGTCACCGTAAATGGCGCCACAAGCAGCGCCCGGCTGATGCAATCGCATTTCGGTGCGGATATGACCATCGAGACCGAAGCCGTGACCCTCTCGCCCTTGAGTTATGACGCGGTTGAGGCCGGGGATAGCGGATCGGGCTATGAACAGGTGCTGATCCGGAAGGGAAGCTATGCGGAGCTCTTTCTCCTCGATCTGCCGCTCTTGCGCGATCAGGATGCGACGGCCGGGAACGGCAGCCGTTTCTATTTCGCCATGGATGGGTATCAGCCCGGCTGGAGCGGCGGCACGCTTTATTCCGCCTTCGATGAGGACAGCTATCAGGTCGAGGGATCGATTTCGAACGAGGTGGTCTGGGGCGTAACGTTAAATGCGCTTGAGGGTACCGACGCGCCGTTTCAGACGGATGAGACCTCCACCCTCGATATCCGCTTTGTAAGCGGGGCGGAGGAACTGGAGAGTATCACGACATCCGCCCTGCTGAACGGCGGCAATGCCCTGCTGGTCGGCGAGGAGATTATCCAGTTCGCCACTGTCACGGAGAATGCGGACGGCAGTTACCGTCTCTCGACCCTTCTGCGCGGCCGTCGCGGAACCGAAGGGGCGACCGGATCGCATAAGGTGGGGGAGCGGGCGGTCCTGCTGCGCTCGGGCGATATCGGTGGTGGTTTTACGGCGCTGAGTTCTATCGATGTGCCGCGCCACTGGAAGGCGGTGGGCGCGGGCCGCCTGATCGAGGAAGTGCCCGCCACCGTTACGGCGCTGACTGGCAAGGACCTGAAACCTTACGCGCCCGGGCAGGTTACAGGCGGGCGCTTCGGCCGGGATGTGAGCCTGAGCTGGCAGCGGCGAACGCGGGTCGGTGGCGGCAGTTTAAGCAGCGCGGTGCCGCTTTCTGAGGCGTCGGAACGGTATGAGCTGGTCTTTACTTATGACGGGGAGAGTATCTCCAAATATGTATATGATGCCACGGAATATATATACGCACTCGCGGCCTTCAATGCGGATTTCGACGTCTCGGAATCCGACGTGCCGGAGCTTTCCCTCACCCTCTATCAACTCTCAGAAACCATAGGCCGGGGTTTTCCGGCAACGGAGATTATCTAGCATGTCAGAACTTGATTTACCGCAGATCGCCGAGAGCCAGGCGCTCGCCTATGTCACCTCCAACGATGCGGATGCGAAGCTGGAATCCGCCCTCTGTGATGAGATCGCGACCCATGACCCGACCGCTGGCGATGTGACGCTCACCGACGCCGAGTTTCGCGAGACCTGGCACCATGTCATCGGCGGCACGCCTGCGGCGGGGTTCAACTTTATCGTGCCGGAGATCAAGCGCCCCTTCATGGTCACCAACGCAAGCGGGGAGACGGCGACGGTCAAGACCGCCTCCGGTTCGGCGGGACAGGTGCTGGACGGGGAAACCCGGCTTTTCTATTGCGACGGGACGGATGTCCTCGGCCTGACCGACAGCACTTCAGTGGGTGGGGGCGGTGGCTCCCACGCGGGCGCGCTGGTCAAGATGAGTTCCAACCAGAGCATTTCGAACAGCAGCAATACGACACTCATCTGGGCGGGCGAGAGCTATGATACGGATGATTATCACGATAATTCCACCAACAACAGCCGCCTCACCGTACCGAGCGGGGTCTCCAAGGTGATTGTAAGCGGGCAGGTCCGTTGGGACAGCAATTCAAGCGGCACACGCGAAATCCTGCTGGAGAAAAATGGATCGAGCAGTTTCGACGGTCGCCCGTTCGAGCATATCGGGGCGCAGGCGAACCGTACCATGCAGAGTTTCGTCTCTCCCGTACTTGCCGTCACGCCCGGCGATTATTTCGAGATGGTCGCCTGGCAGGATAGTGGCGCCAGCCGGAACATCGAAAGTCATGTCGCAACCTGGTTCTGCATTCAGGCCATCGAATAGGGAGGCCCGCAAGGGAGAAAGCATGAAAAATCTATTATCTGCGGCGGTCCTTGGGGCCGCTTTTTTATGACCACAGTGGCGGCGGGGGCGACACCTGTCTGTCTTCCGCGCAGTGAGTTGGCCGTGCATCTCGCGGAGAATTACGGGGAGGTTCTGATTGCGCAGGGGCTCAATAACCGGGGCGCGTTGATCGAGGTATTCGCGACGAAATCAAGGGACCGCTGGACCCTCTCGGAGACGGACGCATTGGGTCGCGCCTGCCTGATTGCGGCAGGGGAATATTGGAACGCGCTTGGCCTTCGTCCCACGGCGGCGCGGCAATCGGCAGCGTTTGGGTCGCGCGCGCAGTCCGCGAAAAGAGGATCGCCATGAATAATCTGGAACAGGAGATCGGCGCCATGCGGGTCCGGATTGAGAATTTGCATCTCGACATGGTGGAGCTACGCGATGACGTCAAAAGCCTCACCCTGCAGGTCAGCATGGGGCGCGGTGCGCTGAAGGTTATCGGTATCACAGGGACGGTCATTGCGGCGTTAACCACTTTTGCCGCCTGGATCGGGCAGGCCTTCCGGCCGTTTAATCTGTAATTCATGAAGGAGAGACAGTTGGGTGCTTTTGTCACAATTGACGAGATGCTGCAGGCTCTCTGGATGGGGCTCGCGGGGCTGACCTGCCTTGTGACCCTGACGACGATCATCACTGCCCTGACCCCGACACGATGGCGTGCAGAACCTCTCGACCGACTATTCCAGATGCTTAACCTGATTGCCGGCAATGTCGGTCATAACCGAAATGCCGACGACAGATGAACCCGTTCGAAGCTGCCATCTGCGCAAAGATCGCCTATGACCCGAGGGGATCGGAACGCGCGGTGCGCCTTGGCTACAACTTCCGGGCCGTGGAGGAACGGGATCATTTTGCCTGGATCGGTACCAAGGGGGGGGTCACCGTTGTCGCCTTTCGCGGCACCGCGCTTTTTGGGCGGGAGGTGAAAAACTATCGTAGCAACCTCTCGACGGACCTGATCCCCTGGGCGGGTACCGGGTTAGTGCATGAAGGCTATTACCAGGGGCTTTGGCGGGTTTTGGCGGCGATCCGCCGCGAGATCAAGGGCGCGCCGGACGTGGTTCTCACGGGCCATTCCATGGGCGCGGCACTGGCGACGCTGGCCGCTCCGCTGCTGGGCGCGAAACGGGTTTACGCGTTTGCCAGCCCGCGCACCGGGAACAGGGAATTCGCCAGGCATTACCCGCGCGACATCCGGGTGACGCGCTACGTCAATCGCGCGGATTTCCTGGCCCGCTTGCCATTCAGAGGGGAGGTTCAGGGCAGCGATCCGGCAGTGACCGAGCGGTATATGCATATCGGCCGGACCGTGCGCTTGCCGAGTTTCGGCCATTCGATCAATGCCTATCTCACCGGCATCCGGATGCGCCGGGAAGGGAAATATCAAATTCAACAACCATAAGAAGGAGGAATTACGACATGACAGTAGCAGAGAAAATCAGCAGGGATGAGACCGCAATCGTGCCGGATAACTTTATCGAGGAAACGGCGGAGGCGGCCTATCTGGTGCCACCATCGGAAGAGGAGGAAGCGAACGATAATTTTCCCGCCCATGAAATCCTTCAGGGCTGTATCTGGCGCGATACGGAGAGTTCGCAGCAACGGATGGGTTTGCTGGAAGAAACGGTTATTGCTGATTGCGTGGAGGAAGTGACTAGTCGAGAGGAGCTTGATTTTTCTGATACGCGGCGGCGCGCGCGTGGCTTTTTAGATGATGAGGCAGGCCCAGACAACGAGGGCACGGATTTTTAGGGACTGGCGCGGGCGCTATTTCCGGTCGGCCAACGCGAGGCCGATCCCGGCGGCGAACAGAAAGGCGCCGGTGATCCGGTTGCGTAACCGCTGGAACCGCAGCATCAGCGGCCGGAGCGCGCCCGCAAACACCGCCCAGAGCGCATCCCCAAGAGTCAGCACGGAGAGGAAGACAAAGGCGACGAGCGCAAGCTGCGTTATATACTCCCCCTCCGGTGCGACGAACTGCGGCAGCAGGGCCGCGTTGAAGATCAGGGTTTTAGGGTTCAGGATGGCGACCATCAGGCCGCGCCAGAAAAGTGCCCAGACCGGCGCGCGAACGGCGCGGACAGCGGAAAGATCCTCCACCGGGGCGATCCAGCTTTTATAGCCGAGCCAGAGCAGATAGGCGACACCGGCCCATTTGAGCCAGGTCAGGATATCGGCGGCAATTTCCAGCAGTGCGCCAATCCCGAGCACGACAAGGACAAGCTGCACCCCGACGCCCACGGTCGTCCCGGCCACGGTGCAGAGACCGTAGAGTGTTCCATAGCGAAGTGAGTTGGCAACAGTCAGCGCGACATTCGGGCCCGGAATAGCGACCAGGCCAAGCGTTATGACAGCAAGAGTGAGAAGCGTTTCCATCGCTTTAAAATACCACAAAAAGGCGTGTTTAAAAGACCAATTTCATAAAGTTGTCATGGGGGTTCGCTATGGCTGCGGGGTTGAACAGTCCCGACCGATTCCCATAACCCATGAGGGAAAAGGTTGTTGAGGGAATTTTTGGATTTATGTTGAGAATAATTAACCATATTTGAGAAATTACTGGATTTAAGACAAAAAACTGGTAAAATTTACGCAATTATCATCGAAAAATTTGAAATTTGTTGTATTTCCAACAGTCGCTTTTCCAACAATTAGTTGATTGGACAAAATTCATTTTGAATGGAGACGGCCCATGACATTCAAATATCTGAATATAAAGCTCGGAGTTTTTGCGCTGGGCCTTGTCGTTATCATTGCAATGTCATCTCTTCTCGGCGCTAGCGAGCGGGTAAACGCGGCCACCGCGTCGGCGGACTGCGGTAAGTCGGTGTCTGGACAGGAACAGACATGCGGGGAGAGTGCCGCAGGTACCCCCCTTGTGAAATCGACCGTGACCGCCTGGTTCTTCCCACCCTCGAAACCGAAAGCTGCGAACGGTGGCGCGACAACCGCGAGCACAAGTAGCACGGAAGAGGGCGGACTTTCCAGCGGCGGCCTTCCGCCCGAAGCACTGATCCTTTTCGCGGCGGCCCTTGCCGGCATCGCGTTTCTCGGCCGACGGAGAAAGATGCCGGTTCGCAAGGACTAGTCTCGAACGAAAGTGATGGGGTGCTGTCATCCCCAATAGTGGCCGTTTTTATGAAAATATGCGCGATTTAAGCTTTACTTAGGGTCTCCGCGCTAGTCTGCCTGCCATGGAAATGACGCATACAGTTAAGCCGACGGCTTGCCTTCTTGAAGCTTTCCGCTTCGTGATCGGGCATCGCTGGTCCTGCCTGTTCCGGGCGGTGCCGGTGGTGATGATGACGGGGCTGGTTGCCTGGCTGGAAACCAATATTCTCGCAGCGGCGGAATATTTCAGGCTGATCGTGAACGAGATTTTCTACGCCATCTTTGCCGTTTACTGGCACCGCTATACAGTGTTCAAGTTTGAGCGGCGAAATCCGTCCTTCGGCCTGCATTTTGGCCTCAGGGAGATCAAGTTCGCCGGGTCGATGCTGGGCTATGTGATCATTACCTATCTGCTGGCGCGGGTTTATGTGGTGAGCGGGGGAGACGCCTCCAGCGCGTCGATCGTGCTGTTCGTGGCCCTGCTCTGTATCTGTTTTATGCCGCTGATGTTTATCTTTCCGGCCATCGCGCTCGATCAGCCGCTGGCGCTGAAAGAGTTTGCGCGGACGATTATTGACATGTTTCTGCCGCTCCTTGGGACGTTCCTGTTGGGGTTGGTGGCCGTGATCGGGCTCTATGTCCTGATATATATGCCGATGCTGCTACTGATCCTGATGAACAAACCGGATCTGGCGGGGATATTGTTCTTTGTGCTCTCCAGCTTTCTGATCATGCCCTTTATTATGGCGGTCTTTATCTCCTTTCTTTCGATCCTCTATCGGGAGACCATCGGTATTCAGCCAATTAATTACGGAGCCCCTTATTGAGGCTTGCCGAGGGCGGTTAATTTTCCTAACGTTCCAGTAACGCAGAGGAAAATGATCATGAGCGAAATTCTCGACGGAGGATGTGCTTGTGGCGATGTTCGCTACGAGTTGCAGATACCGCCCTTATTTGTGCATTGCTGCCATTGCCGTGAATGCCAGACCCATTCGGGCAGTGCCTTTGTCATTAATGCCTTGATCGAGACGGATCGGATCGACCATCTCGGCGGGGAGCTCGCCGCCATCCCGGTTCCGACCAACAGTGGCGGGCCGCATGATATTTATCATTGTGTTCGATGCCAGACGGCACTCTGGAGCGACTATGGGCGCCGCCCGGGCCTCAGGTTCCTGCGGGTTGGCACCTTGGATGAGCCTGCGAAGCTCCCGCCGGATGTGCATATTTTTACCCGCTCCAAGCTACCTTGGGTAACGCTGCCGGAGGATGTCCCGGCGTTCCGGGTTTATTATGATATGAAGGAAGTCTGGCCGGCAGACAGGCTCGCCCGGCGTCAAGCAATTAAAAAATAAGGAAAAACAGTGAAAATCGGAATTGTCGGTGCAGGTGCCATTGGTGGATATTTCGCGGCTCAGCTGGTAGAGGCGGGATATGAGGTTGTGGTACTGGCACGCGGGAAAAACCGCGATGTACTCAAAAGTGACGGGCTTACCCTCACGTCGGAAAAAGGGGTCCTCAATGTGAAATTCGCGGCAGTGTCGGACGACCCCGCGGAATTGGGCATCTGCAATGTCGTCCTTTTCACGGTGAAGGGGCAGTCAACAGATCAGGCGGCGGAGGATATGCGCCCCATGATCGGCCCCAAAACCGAGATTATCAGCCTGCAAAACGGCCTTTACGGGATTGAGCGGCTGGCCGCTAAATATGACGAGGGTCAGCTCTCGCCGGGCATCACCTATATTCCGGCGGTGGTAGAGGCGCCGGGGCAGGTGTTGCGAACGGGCAGCTTGACCCGGACGGTTTTCGGCCCCCTCCATCCGCGCGACATGGCCATCCATGATGAATTGGCCGCGGCACTTCAAAAACAAGGGACCGATGCCATTGCTCTCAAAGAGCCGATGAAGGAAATCTGGACGAAATATGTGGTTCTTGCCCCCTTCCATGTAATTGGCTGCCTGACACGGCTGCCCGTGGGCGGCTGGATCGGGACTGAAGAAATGCAGGATCTTTTCTTCCGCGCGATGAAGGAAATCTGTGCGCTCGGCCGGGCCAAGGGCGCCGATGTGCCCGATACCATCGCCGAGAAGCAGGTGCATTTCGTCAAGACCACTGCCAACCCGAAAACCAAGGCGTCGATGCTGGAAGATCTGGAGCGGGGTAAGCCGCTGGAACTGGAAAGCATTGTCGGCTGGGTCTGCCGGGAGAGCAAGAAACTCGGCCTTGAAAGCCCGATCCATGACATGGCCTATGCGCTTCTGCTCGCGCATAAGGATGGCCATCCCTAACCCACGGGCACCGCAAAAATCGTGATAAAGAGAAGCAGCGCCGCCAGCAGGGCGAGCGCGACCCTGTGGCCTGTCTTTTCCGCGACCTCCAGCCCGACAAGGCATTGCAGGAAGTAATAGAAGGCGAAGGCGCGCGAGGCGAGAGCAAGGATCTGGAAGGTGTCCGCCGTCCAGGTGAGTAAGATAGCAAAGCCGCAGATAATTACATAGCTGATCCGGGCAGAGAGACGATGGTCCGTTATTTCAAGCAGGTTGCCAGAGGCGCTGATGGCGTCCGCCGTTGCTGCGCTGAACTGGCTGAACACGGCCGCGAGTACGAGCGGCGGGGCGAGCCAGAAGGCGACCTCCTTGGCGAGCTCGATCAGCGCGTTGCCGGAGACATCGCCTCCTAGAATATGCATCAGCGGCAGAGAAACGGCGATGAAGAAGATATAGACGGCAGTTGAAATAAGCTGCGAATTCCGGCTCGCCTCGATGCGTGTTTCGGCGTCGAGCTCATCGCCGAGATAGCGGGTCGTCTCGAACCCCTGCACAACGATCAGGGTGCCCGCGAGGACCGTCACAATTTCCCAGACCGAATGATCGGGAAGGGGCGGCAGGGTGACCGGCCCGGCGGAGATAACGCCTGCGTCATACCAGGCGAAGCTGCCGATCACCAGGAAGATGATGGCAATGGTCGTGATCAGTGACCAGCGCTCCAGCCCCTCCAGCATCTTGAGGCCCTTGGCGAACCCGATAAACAGGATAAAGGCAATGATCGCGGTGGTCATCATCCGCTCGTTATATTCCGTGTTGACCCCGAAAAAGCCGAGGCCGTAGGACGCGAGTATCCGCAGATAAAGCGTCACCGAAATGATAT
>CALEMG010000117.1 GCA_937910835.1 uncultured Alphaproteobacteria bacterium
CCAGAAGCGCTACGAACCGTAAATGCGCATCACTTGGAACGCCAAGAGATAAAAGTAATTTCAATCGCGGCGGCTTCGCAGGTCCCTTATAGATGGCCGACAGAACTCCCGTCTCCTCCATGAGGTCAACGGCAGGGCCCGGATTTTCGGTGCCAAGCAGAAGTAACAGCTCTTTCTGCACCCGCTCAGCCGACAATTGGGTTAGTTGGCCCGCCGCCTTCGCACAGGCATGCAGCGCATGTTCATCCGGGTTTTCGTCACCAAATCGGGCATAGAAACGGAAATAGCGCAAGACACGCAAATAGTCTTCGCGAATACGATCCTCCGCATTTCCTATAAAGCGCACATGTGCTGCGGCGAGGTCGGCAAGTCCGCCAACCGGGTCAACGAGTTCACCTTCAGGATCAAGATACAGCGCATTAAAGGTGAAATCCCGCCGCTCCGCATCGCGTTCCCAGTCTTGAGTGAAGGCAATATCCGCATGCCGACCATGGGCGACAACATCGACCCGCAGGGTTGTAATTTCAAAATGCCGTTTGTTCAGGACCGCCGTGATGGTGCCATGATCGAGCCCCGTGGGAAGCGCTGTGATGCCCGCCCGCTCCAGCCCCTGCAGAACGGCACCGGGCACAAGATCCGTTGCGATATCTATATCCTCTGTCTCGAGACCCAACAAAGCATCGCGCACACAGCCTCCCACGAAACGCGCCACACCGCCTTCATTTTTCAGGGCGTCGATTACCGCTTGAGTTTCCGGCCAGTTCCGCCAGGCGGGAGGATGCGTGAAAATATCGGCGAGTTTTTCTCCGATTGGCATTGCGCCATCACTCTTTCTTTTCGGAGGGCAATACTTGCGAGTCGATTATCCGGCCATCTTCAAATCTAGGCGGCACATAGACCGTCCCCTCACTTGGTTCTCCGCTTATCAGTCCCAGCGCAATCAAGCTGGCCGCCATCAACAACAGGCCGCTTATCGTTGCAATGGCGAGGGATGCTTTACCCCATTTTTTGTCTCCGCCCGCGCGCCCATTGAAATACAAGTAAACGCCATAAACGACGAATGGAAGAATGAGCGGAATAATATGGAAAAGTATAGATCTGATCATTTCAGCATTATCCGTTCCGATAAATCCTTAATCATGCCGGCCGTGGCACCCCATATATAATACTCACCGAACGGGATCGCATACCAGAACCTTTCCACGCCATTGCGGAAGCCGCTATGCTTTTTGCGGTTCGCCTGATCAAGCAGGAAGTCGAGCGGGACTTCAAAAATCTCCGAGACCTCACCGGCTTCCGGCCGCAAATCAAATGTGGGTTCTACAAGCCCGACAACTGGCGTCACGGAATACTGGGTTACGGTAACATAGGTCGTGAGGGATCCAACGACATCCACCAGCTTCGGATCAAGCGAAATTTCCTCCTGCGACTCACGAAGGGCCGTCGCAACAGCATTTTCATCGCCTTCATCTGCTCGTCCGCCCGGGAAGCTGATCTGCCCTGCATGCTTGGAAAGATGAGTCGCACGGCGGGTCAGAATGACTGTCGGGCCTTCCCGTCGGAGAACGATAGGAACAAGAACAGCGGCAGGAATGAAAGGCAAATTCCGATCAGGGGCGCTCGCTGGGTTCAGATCATGATCTCCCCGCATGCTCCCGGAAGAGCCCAATGTGGGCGACAGTGTCGTCGGCACTGGCGCCAATGATTGCTGTAATTTTTCCGTCAGCTCTTGTTTTTTATGTATCAAAAATGTCATTCACTAATCCGAGTTCAAAAAACTGTCCGCTACTCCAGAACCCGAAGCGGTCCTCGCCATTTATATTTTCCTCTCCGGCAAGATTTACAAGATCATAAAAAACCGGGCGGTTGATCAGCGCCTCCAGATTTGCCCGAACACGCACATAGGGGGATGGCTCCTTGGTTTCCGGATCGATTTCCAGACGAAATGGGTGGTCCTCATCCATGATCACGAAATCGTCAACATTGGTGCGGAAGCTGATAATTCTCTCCCGCCCCTCTCCTTCGATGAACATTTCAACGGCGACAAATGGTGCATCATCAACTGTAATTCCGATCTTTTCGACCGGTGTCACAAGATAATATCTATCGTCATCATCAAGCCGGATAACCCCGGAAAACAGCTTTATAAGCGGCTTTCGGCCGATGGGCGAGCCAAGATAGAACCAAGTTCCATCGCGGGCGATCCGCATATCAAGGTCACCGCAAAAATCGGGATTCCACAGGTGAACAGGCGGGTGCTTCTGCCCTTCAATCTGTTTGATAATGGCCCCGAGGCCGTCTTTTGTCTCCAAAGTTGTCATAATTTTGGCCTTAAACGCTCATTTTTTGATACTATATTTAGGTTAGTCGTTGCTGGCTACCAAATCGCCAGTTCAGATTACTCATTTTTCACAGATGATGACAGGCTCACATGAACACAACTGGCAATACTGAACAGGAAATAGTTGAAAGAGTCGACAGCCTGTCTGAAAAGTTCTCCGATCTGAAATCCGGCATTGGAGAGTTTATTTTCGGCCAGGATCAGGTCGTTGAACTCACCTTAATCACCCTCCTTGCACGCGGGCATGCCCTGTTGATAGGCGTTCCGGGTCTTGCGAAAACCCGTCTCGTCGAAACCCTGGGCGGTGTGCTCGGCCTGGATGACAAACGCGTCCAGTTCACTCCCGACTTGATGCCCGCCGATATATTGGGATCAGAAATTCTAGAGACCGCCAAGGATGGAAGCCGCCATTTCAAGTTTCTAAAAGGCCCCATTTTTGGTCAGATATTGATGGCGGACGAAATCAATCGCGCCAGCCCACGCACCCAATCCGCCCTGCTTCAAGCAATGCAGGAAGAAATGGTCACTGTAGCGGGACAGACTTATCCTCTGCCGAAGCCGTTCCATGTTCTCGCCACACAAAACCCGATTGAGCAGGAGGGAACCTACCCACTGCCCGAAGCGCAGCTTGACCGTTTCCTGATGCAGATCGATGTCGGATACCCAGACCGGGAGACAGAACGACGTATCCTGCTAGAAACCACGGTAAAAGACGAAGCGATTCCCGCGCAGATACTCTCCCCCAAAGAGTTGATTGATGCACAGCATCTGGTGC
Organism: uncultured Alphaproteobacteria bacterium; assembly: GCA_937910835.1. Taxonomy (GTDB): domain Bacteria; phylum Pseudomonadota; class Alphaproteobacteria; order Sneathiellales; family Sneathiellaceae; genus Sneathiella. Next base: position 3,117 of record CALEMG010000117.1, read on the forward strand.
GCGAAATGCCGGTTAGCGATGCCGTCATCGATGCCATTCTGAAACTGGTGCGTGAGGGGCGGCCCGGCGAGAGCGAAAACGAACTTGTCAACAAATATGTCTCCTGGGGCCCCGGACCACGGGCTAGCCAAGCGCTCATTCTGGCGGTGCGCGCGCGGGCCTTGCTTGAAAAAAGATTAAGCCCGTCGATCGATGATGTTGTCGCGCTTGCCAAGCCGGTGCTGCGCCATCGAATGGCTCTTTCCTATGCGGCCCGGGCAGAGAGTATAACGATGGATGATATCATCGACTCGCTCACATCTCCGTTGGAGTAAAGTATGTTCAAACCGCGTCGCGCAAGCGCCCCGCAACTGGATGAAAGGGTTAAAGCCGAAAGGCTTGCGCAGACGTTACCGCCGTTGATCCTAGCCGCGGAAAACCTGGTGAACGCGTTTGATATCGGGGTTCACGGAAGGCGGCGCGCCGGAACCGGAGAGGATTTTTGGCAGTTCAAACAATACGGCCCAGACGATCCGGCGACCAGTATCGACTGGCGGCAAAGCGCCAAGCGAGAGCATATATATATCAGGCAAAAAGAGCAGGAAACGGCTGAAACTGTCTGGATCTGGCGGGATACCTCGCAAACCATGGATTATGGCTCGGATGGGACAGAACAGTCCAAGCTGGACCGCGCTACATTGCTCAGCCTAGCGCTCGCGCTCTCCCTTTCAAAAAGCGGTGAAAAATTCGGCCTGATCGGCCAGACCGAAAAAGCATCGACCGGTCCTGCCTCCTTTAATCGATTTGTTGGCCGTACCTCGGAAGTTCAGAGCCCTTCCATAACTGACCTGAAGTTTGCAGATCAGCTATCCAATAAATCAACTGTGGTTCTGATCAGTGATTTTCTTGTCGAGCCATCAGAAATTGGCGGGCTCATACGTCACTTCGTCAATCTCGGCTGCCGTGGTTTCCTGATGCATATCGCCGATCCCGTGGAGGTCGACCTTCCTTTCGATGGGCGAACTCGGTTCCTCTCCATGACGGAAGAAGAAGATATCACGCTTGGCCGAGTTGAGGTTGTTCGTGAGGACTATCAGTCACTCTTCAACGCGCATCGGCAGGAATTGCTCAAGATTGCAAAGAATGTCTCGTGGGACTACAGCTTCCATCGGACGGACGCACCGGCGAGCGAAGCCTTCGCGGCCCTTTATACCGCTCTCAATATTCGCGGGCCCAAGACATAATGGCGGCGATCACTTCCATTTCCTTCCTTTTTCCCTGGGTGCTCACCGCCCTTATGACATTGCCGTTAATCTGGTGGCTTCTACGTATTGTCCCGCCAAAACCGAAATCCGTCCTTTTCCCGGCGATCCGGTTTCTCTATCGTCTGAAGAAAGATGAGCAGTCGGCGGCGACAACACCCTGGTGGCTTTTGCTGTTAAGGCTGGTGATCGCGGCCCTCATCATTCTTGCCATTGCCGGACCTATCTTGAACCTGCCGGAACAGCGCGACAGCAGTGGCGATGTCGTCATGATTGTCGATGATAGCTGGACTGCCGCCGAATCCTGGGATGCTCTGAAAGCCACGTTGAACAAGCTGGTTCAGGAGGCAACTCGTCAGGAAAAACAGGTATATATCGTCACAACGTCCCGGCAGGCGGCAGGAAGGCAGCCATCGTTAAAGCCGCTGGCGGACCAGGAAGCACTTGGAGTTGCTGCTTCGTTGGCACCTAAATCCTGGCCATCGCACTATGATAATCTTTCACAGCTTTTGCCGCGTCTTGAAACCCTCGATAACCCGGAATTTATCTGGCTTTCGAGCGGTACCCTGCAGAGTTCGCACCTCTCTGATCTAAGCAATTTCCTGTCCGAACTGTCGGAAATAGGGCCCCTCACCATTTTTCATGAAGAGAGCATCACCGCAACGCCTATTATCGGCATGCCCAATCTGAATAGTGAAGAACTGAAAGTGCCGCTCTTTCTTCCGACGGGCGCCGCCATAAACAAAGGCGTATTAACTGCAAAAGCCGAAGGCGGAAAAATTATTGCTTCTGTTCCCTTCACATTCTCAGATAGCGACACATCCACGACCGTTGATTTGAATATTCCCAACAAGGTTCGCAACGATATTCGCCGCCTGGAAATTGCGAACAGTAGGAACGCCGGCTCCGTTTTTCTGCTCGACCAGCGCTGGCAACGGCGTCAGGTAGGTCTGGTTACAAGTGTTTCTGAACAGGTTGACCAGCCGCTCCTGGATGAAATCCATTACTTGACGCAGGCGCTGACCCCCTTCTTTGACATCACGCGCGGCACAATTGAAGAGCTTTTAGTCGAGGATCGATCGCTCATCGTTCTCGGCGATACCGCCAATTTGCCCGAAAGCATTGAAAGAAAGCTCGTCAACTGGATCGCCAAGGGCGGTGTGCTGGTTCGATTTGCCGGTCCAAAGCTCGCGAATTCGAGCGGCGCGCTTGTGCCGGTCAATCTTCGTTCGGGAAATCGCAGCCTTCAAGGCGCCATGTCCTGGAACCAGCCGGCGCCTCTTGGGCCCATTCCTCAATCCAGCCCATTTTTTGGCCTCGATATTCCAACGGATGTGACCGTATACAAACAGGTTCTCGCCAATCCGTCGCCCGCACTTCTCGACAAAACATGGGCGCAGTTGGAGGACGGCACGCCATTGGTCACAGCTGACCAGCGGAGTGCCGGATGGCTGGTGCTATTCCACACTACCGCCACGCCAGAATGGTCAAATCTCGCCATTTCCGGACTCTTCGTTGAAATGTTGCGTGAAATTGGCAGCCTCAGTCAAATTTCGAGTCAAAACTTCTCCGATCAACGGAGCTTGCCGCCATTTCATCTTATGGATGGTTTTGGCAGCCTCCGCAGCGAGACGGGCATAGCCGAACCGGTAAATACAGCCGAGATGGAAACACTGGTTCTGGATGCAAGTCATCCGCCTGGCTATTACGGGGACGAAAACTTCAATATAGCGATCAATATCGGCCAGTTTGACACGAACTATTCCCTGATTGATATGGACCAATTTCCAGCGACTGTCCGATATTTTGACAAATCGGTCGTTATCGATCTTGTTATGCCCATACTTCTCGCGGCGCTTCTTCTTGTTCTGATCGATCAGATCATCTCGCTTTATTTGCAAGGGAAGCTCCCCGCTTTCCGAACTGCGTCGCGCACGTCCGCTGTTTTCATTGCCATTGCAGTCGGTATGAGTGTCATGTCAACCGAGACATCGGCGCAGGAAGCGGATCTCGACGGAGATGCCAAGACGCTTGCTGCGACGCTCGATACCCGGCTTGGCTATATCCGCACGCGTGATCCAGCGGTTGACAAGATGAGTCACAATGGGCTTGCCGGCCTGAGCCGACAACTCAGAAACAGGACTGCCGTCGAAGCCAAAGATCCGCTCCCACTGGATGTCGAGCGGGATGAGCTCATTTTCTACCCAATGATTTATTGGCCGATCACCCCGGATTTTCCAGCCCTTTCCGAACAGGCGATCCTCAAGCTGAATGACTATTTCAGCGGCGGCGGCACAATCCTGTTTGACACCCGCAACCAGAATAGCGCCGGACAATTTGGCCCCGACCTGTACAACAGCCCGGAGAACATCCGCCTTCGGCAACTGACCGCAAGGCTGGATATTCCGAGGGTGCATCAGGTTCCCCCTGATCATGTGGTTACCCGTGCCTTTTACCTGATGCAGACTTTCCCCGGCCGGTATGACGGCGGCGAGGTCTGGATTGAGGATACTACAGGCATTCAGGGGAATGACGGCGTTGCCTCGGTCGTTATCGGCAGTAATGACTGGGCCGCCGCTTGGGCGATTGACGCCGATGGCCGCTATCAGGCCGCAACGCTTCCCGGGAACGAACGGCAACGGGAATTAGCGTATCGCTTCGGCATAAATCTGGTGATGTATACGCTCACCGGAAACTATAAAGCCGATCAAGTCCATATCCCCGCCATTTTGGAGAGGCTTGGACAATGAGAGAAGAAAGCGTTGTCTCATCTCTCGACTTCAGCCCGTATGTGCCGCTTGACTGGCTGACCATCCTTGCTTTGATTTGTTTGGGTATTTTCCTCTTCGCCCTGTGGCGACGCGGACGGGGTACCCTGCTGCGAGGCACGCTAATGGCTTTGCTATTGCTGATACTCGCCAACCCGGTTCTCTTGACGGAGAAGCGAAAATTTCTCGACGATATTGCCGTGATAGTTCTGGATGAATCCAACAGTCAGAAAATAGGTCGACGCGGCGAAACGGCGAGTGCGGCATATAGCGACCTTAAATCCGAGCTTGAAGCAATCGAGAACCTGAATGTCGAGACTGTTATAGTCAAGAACAAGACGACCTCTCTTCTAGGAGATGAGGACGGAACCCATGCCTTTGATGCACGAAGAGAGGCACTCGAAAACATTCCCCCTGACCGGATAGCAGCTACGATCTTTATTACGGATGGCCAGATACATGATGTTCCGGAAACTGAGGGGGAGGCAAAAGAGGCTGGCCCCGTTCATTTTCTGCTGACCGGCGAAGTCGACGAGAAGGACCGCGTACTCCGGGTTGTGAAGGCTCCCACTTTCGGCATTGTCAATCAACCCTTGCAATTCGTCATCAAAATTGAAGATTTTGGCGTTGCCGAGCCAATTCGCTCGGCGCGCGTGACGATTGCCCAGGACGGGGAAGAAGTGGCTCGGACCTGGCTCAAATCGGATCGGAACTTATTCTCGATTTGACATTAACACATGGCGGCGCCAATTTTTTTGAAATTTCTGTCGATCCGCTGAACGGCGAACTGACCGAGAAAAACAACAGCGCCTATATTACGGTCAATGGCATCCGGGACAGGCTTCAAGTTCTTCTTGTTTCCGGTGAACCCCATATGGGTGAACGGGGCTGGCGGAACATCCTCAAATCAGACCCATCTGTTGATCTCGTCCATTTCACGATCTTGCGCCCGCCAGAGAAGCAGGACGGCACTCCGATCACAGAGCTTTCGCTGATCCCCTTTCCAATCCGTGACCTATTCGAGAAGAAGCTCAATGATTTTGACCTGATCATATTTGATCGGTACAGGAGGCGTGGTGTCCTTCCGTCCAGCTACCTTCACAATATCTCTCGTTATGTGAAGGCGGGGGGCGCTCTACTTGAGGCCGCCGGACCCGCCTTTGCGACACCGCTTAGCCTCTACCAGACCCCCTTGGCGGAAGTGCTTCCCGGTAAACCCACCGGTTATATTTTTACTGAGGGCTACATCCCGACCGTAAGCGATACCGGCAAACGCCATCCGGTGACAGGCCTGTTAAAGGCAAATGTTCAGGGAAGCGAGAACTGGGGCCGCTGGTTCCGAATGATCGAAGCGGAAGCGCTCAGCGGAGAAACCCTGATGACTGGCCCGTCGGACCAACCACTCCGCATATTGGAGCGCAGCGGAGACGGGCGTGTCGCCCAGCTTCTCTCGGATCATGCCTGGCTCTGGGGAAGAGGGTTTGAAGGTGGCGGCCCACAGTCCGAGCTACTTCGGCGCATTTCTCACTGGCTGATGAAAGAACCCGAACTCGAAGAAGAACAGCTGAAGGCCGTCGTCGCGGGAGATATGCTTAAAGTCCAACGCCGCTCCCTTGATACTGCACCGGCGACCATCACGGTGACGGACCCAGATGGAAATGTGACGCGCCTTTCCTTGTCCGAAGGGGAAAACGGGGAACAAATAGGGAGTATTCCGCTTAGGACCAGCGGCTTGCATATTCTGGAAGATGGCCAGCAGAAGTCGCTGGTTGCTGTTGGGGCACTCAATCCGAAGGAGCTTCACGATATCCGAGCAAGCACGGACAAAATTGCAGATATAGCAAAGGCAACGGGTGGCGGCATCCGTTGGTTGGGAACAGATGGCCTTCCTGATTTCAGGCGAACGAAGCCCGACAATCGCCAGTCCGCAGACTATTGGTTCGGTCTGCGCGCCAACGAAAATTACGAGATTACGGGCTACAATCGTCAGGCAATGCTACCACCGCTTATCGCCCTCATCCTGGCGCTCACATTGTTATGCCTCGGCTGGTGGCGCGAAGGCCGCTAGGCCCGCAACCATCTCATCCGTCTCCGCTTCAGGCGCAGTCCGGCCGGGCAATAAAGGCGCATCCGGCACACCTGATATCATGCCGGAGACATTTTTCAGCGCACCCGGCGTACATTCTTTCACGAGGAGCCTGTTTTCCTCCACCGGGCCCGGCATTTTAAATCCGAGAACCGATGCGTTTTGAAACCCGAACTGACCATAATATTCCGGGTCCCCGACGAGGACGATCAGATGATGGCCGAGTTCTTTCGCAACCTTTATTGTCTCTCGCATGAGGCCGACACCAATCCCCTTGCCCTGCAACTCCGGCTCCACCGCGATCGGCCCTAGGAGCAAGGCGGGCGCATCATGACCAATCATGATCGGCCAGTAGCGGATTGTAGCAAGGAGGTTGTCGCCCTCCACAGTGACGAAACTCAATTCAGATAGGGGCGTCGTATTTTCACGAACTTTATAGGCAGTCTTCTTGAATCTGTCCTGACCGAAACAACGATCAAGCAAAGGCTCAATCAGGGCTGCATGTTCGGGCTGCTCGTGAATAATCTGGGGCATGACGGAATTCCAATATTTACCGGGTAGACAAGAATGCCTCTTAAAAGAAACCCCGAACCGTCATGAAATCCATAGATGACCAACGCACAGGCTATTTAAGCGGCAGCACAATTAAGGGCGGCAGCCTGTCGTCGTCGTAATTTGGTCATCTGTTTGCTCATAGAGCGCAAATATCACAGGCGTCGTTTTAAGGAAAGAAATAAATCATGCCTTGCCTGTGCTAAATTCAAGGGTTAGTTTTTAGCTTTATTAAGAAAACGGGCGCGCACCCCTCGCATTTTTCCGGAGAATTTCCGAATGTTTTACAAACCTTCCGAACCCCATGGTCTGAAACACGGCCCCTTCAAGGCCATTGTTGCGCCGCGCCCCATAGGCTGGATAAGCACCCTTGCCACTGACGGCACCGTCAATCTCGCACCCTTCAGCTTTTTCAATGCAATGGCCGAAAATCCGCCAATTGTCGCGATGGGAATCAATGGAGCCCACAGCGAAGGTGGTGCGAAGGATTCACTTGATAACATCAAGGCAACGAAGGAATTCGTCTGCAACATGGTTTCCTATAATCTGCGGGAACAGATGAATTTAAGTTCGGCCATGTTGCCGCGATCCGTTGACGAATTTGACTATGCCGGACTGACCAAGGAACCTTCCACACTCGTCAAGCCGCCCCGCGTCAAGGAAAGCCTTGCTCATTTTGAATGTGTGCTCCATGAGACCATTGTCCTGCCTTCCAGTAACCCGAAGGTGGTGAATACCATGGTTCTGGGGGAAGTCGTCGGTATCCATATCAGCGATGAAATCATTGTCGATGGTATGATAGACATGAAAAAATATCAGCCGCTCGCGCGTCTTGGATATATGGATTACTGCCATGTCGAAGATATCTTCTCCATGGACAGGCCCGTCGTCTGACGGATCAGCTAAACACTAAACACCCTGCCAGGTTCCCCGGATTTCCCGCGCCAGCTTTTCGGCAATGGCGCGGGCGAAATCGTCATAACCCTGCGCCGGCTCGGTGAAGGCACCGATCCCACCGATCACCCGTTCCCGATAATAACTGTCCAGCTCGGGCTCATCGTTGAGGATCGGCAAGCCGTTGATGATAACGCCGGCTGCAACAATCCGATCCCGCGCCGCTTCAGGCGGACGCCCGATGGAAACAACCCCATCGCCTGAAATATCGATCACCTTGCGCAATGAAATATTGCGATCGCGGGAAAAAAGGGAGAAGGCGTGATCCAAAGCCCCGGCAATCGCGGTGCCACCATAGGGAAAGGTGCGCGGCACGTTATCCAGCTGATTGGCAAACTTATGAGCGTCTTCCGCGTCTGCAATGGTGCGCCAGTCGAGGATCATCTGCTGTTCACCAAGTCCCGCCCAATGGGTGGCGGCGAGACTGATCTGTCCCCGCGGTCCCGCCGCGATCGCTTCAATTACAAGATCACTGCGAAACGCATCTGCGAAGCCGCGCATCTGCAGGTTATACTCATCATAATTCACACTGGAGGAGACATCGATGGCAAGGACTAGTTGCATGTCCACCTCGGCGGCAAAGACGTCCATTTTCGGGACCAGTACGAACATAAGCGCCGCGATCAAGGATAGCCAATTCATTGCAATTCTGCTCAACAGTCCCAGGTTAGAAGGGTAAACATAAGTCTATCGTACTTCACGGCAAAAGTATGACCAATTTTCCAAAGGGTCATGACCCGGGCCGTCTTTTATGCCATTATCAAAAAAGATCGCGAATTTAACAGAGAGTGGATCATGAAAAAAATCGTCATCGCAGTTATTGTGATTTTGGTTGTCATCGTTGGCCTGGCGGTAGCACTTCCGTTCATTGTGCCAACTGACCGGATCAAGCAGGAATTAATCCTGGCAACTAATGATGCCACGGGCCGGGAGCTGGCAATTGATGGCGACTTTAGCCTCTCCGTTTTTCCGACATTGGGGGTCACCGCAACGTCAGTGACCTTCTCCAATGCGGAAGGCGCGGAAAATGCGGATATGGCAGCCATCGACAGCCTCACGGTCAAACTTAATTTATTGCCCCTGATAACCGGTAATGTACAGGTCGATGAATTTGTTCTGACCAAACCGGTTATCAATCTTGAAGTCGATAAAAGCGGTAAGGCTAACTGGGAGTTTGATACCGCCAAGGAGGAAGCCCCAAAAGAAACGGAAGCCTCCAGCTCCGATGGAGGAGCGCCTGATCTCGGCATATCCGACCTTAATCTCGGTGACGTGCGTATTGTCGAAGGAGTGGTTAATTTCATCGATCAAAAGGGCGGGACGAATATCAATCTCAGCGATATCAATCTTGAGCTTGTGCTGCTTGGTCTTGATCAGCCATTTGAAGCAAAGGGCAGCGCCGTCTGGAACAGCGAAAAAGTCGAGCTTGATGTCAACGTCGGCGCACTTCGTAGCATTCTTGAAAATATCGAGACAACAGCCGCGCTCAATGTTGCCTCCATGAATATCAATCTCATCTTTGACGGTCTGGTTAAAAGTATACAGCCCTTGAACCTTGGCGGCACAACAACCCTTGATGTTCCGTCGGTGCGGGGGTTGGCAGAATGGGCCGGCGCTTCTCTGGAGGGCGTGTCGGAAAGCGGCTTTGGCCCACTCAAGATCAACGGCAAGCTGGGCGCAAACGATACAAAATACAGCTTTTCCAAGGCCAATATCAGCTTTGATGAAATTGTCGGCGCCGGAGATTTCAGTATCGATCTGGGCGGCAAGGTTCCCGATATGGTGGGCAAGCTTTCCCTCGAAACACTGGATCTGAACCCCTACCTCCCGGCCGAGCAAAGTGGAGAAAGTAAAGCAGCTGCTGCACCAGCACAAAAAACATCGACGGAAAAATGGGATACAACCCCAATTGATCTCTCCGCATTGAAATCTGTCAACGCCAAGTTTGATCTGTCGGTTCAACAAATTCTGTTCCAGAAAATCAAGATTGGCGCCAGCGCTCTCGCGACCACGATCAAGGACGGAATTCTCGACCTCGTGCTGAGCGAAATGAATCTGTATGACGGCACCGGCACGGCCACTGTTCGGGTGAACGCCCAACAGCCGACATTGAAGATCTCCAATGCGATGACAATTGAGAACATCCAATTGAACCCCCTGCTGACTGACGCAGCGGATTTCGACAAGCTGAAAGGCAAAGGGATGTTCCAGACTGATCTGTCCACCAACGGCAAATCACAGGCCGATTTGGTGAGCGCCCTCAGTGGGACCGGTCAGATCCTCTTTGAAGATGGCTCAATCTCCGGTATAAATCTGGCTGCTATGGCCAGAAACGTTACTACCGCCTTTACTAGCAAGGGCGAAGAGCAAAAGACAGATTTTGCCGAGATTTCGGGAACCTACCAGATCACGAACGGCATTCTCACGAACAATGACCTTAAAATGCTGAACCCGTTCATCCGTCTTTCCGGCTCAGGCACCGTTGAACTTCCGCCGCAAACTCTGAATTACCGGATTGAGCCGAAGCTGGTGGCAACAACCGAAGGGCAGGGCGGCGGAGAAGCCGCCGGCGTTGCCGTGCCAATCCTGGTCACCGGCCCCTGGGATAATCTGAAGTATGCACCCGATCTTGCCGGAGTTCTCAAAAACGCCGCCAACCCTGAAGGCGTAAAGAAGCTCCTTGAAGGAGCAAAAGGGTCAGGCGACGGGGTCAAGGATGTCCTTAAAGGCGTCAAGGAAAAGGATCCCGCCGCCGTCAAAAACCTGCTTGATGCTGCCGGTGGTCTTCTCGGCGGTAAAAAGAATTAGGTCAGGCTATATATTTACCGGTGAATGACCCGCGGGAAAGTCATCTTTCCCGTGGTTTGCGTTCTTCTATAGCGCCGCCGGATTCTCTCCAGGCGCCAAATCCGCCCTCAATATGGCACACATTCGGCAACCCCATCTCCTGCACAGACTTTGTCGCAAGCGCCGACCGCCAGCCCGCCGCGCAAAAGAAGACGAAACGGTTGCCGTTGGCGAACAGGTCACGGTGATAGGGGCTATCGGGGTCGACCCAGAATTCCAGCATACCGCGCGGTGCATGAACGGCACCGGGCACCTGTCCTTCCCGCTCCAGTTCCCGAATATCGCGAATGTCGACAAAGGTCACATTGTCCTGACCATAGAGTGCGAGAGCCTCGTCAATCGATAAGGTTTCGATTTCGCTAGTTGCTTCTTCAACGAGCTGTTTTATGCCTTTTTTCATTATTATCGCTCCTTCTCGCCTCAAATTGCGAAAACAACCTTGTCTTCCGCCCTATATATGATGTTACTATTTACCCTTACATGACGCCTATAGCGTACGTCGAGATAAAAAATAAAGAGAGAATGAGAATGGACCTTTCATTTACCAAACAAGACAACGCCTTTCGCGACGAAGTACGTCAGTTTCTGGCTGAAGAATTTGACGAAGATCTAAAGCAGAAAATGGCAGAGAACAGAAACAGTTATCTGCCGAAAGAAGATCATGTCAGGTGGCAGAACTCGTTGACAAAAAAAGGATGGCTGACACCAGATTGGCCAGTGGAATATGGTGGTCCAGGCTGGAATACAACGCAGAAGTATATTTTTCAGACGGAAATGGCGAATGCCAATGCGCCCGGAATCATGCCTTTCGGCATCAGTATGTGCGCGCCGGTTATCATGAAATTCGGTAGCGAGGAACAGAAGCAGCGTTTCCTTCCGGATATTCGCGACAACAAAGTATGGTGGTGTCAGGGCTATTCCGAGCCGGGCTCAGGGTCCGACCTTGCCAGCCTGCAAATGAAGGCAGAGGATAAAGGCGATCATTTTCTCTGCAACGGGTCGAAAATCTGGACAACGCTCGCGCAGTATGCCGACTGGATTTTCTGTCTTGTGAGGACTTCGACCGAAGGAAAGCGGCAGGAAGGTATTTCATTCCTGCTGATCGACATGAAATCCGAAGGCGTGACGGTCGATCCTATTCAAACTCTTGATTTACCGGTCAAGGGTGCGCAAGAAGTCAACCAGGTCTTTTTCAATGATGTGAAGGTGCCGAAGGAAAACCTTATCGGCGAGGTCAACAAGGGGTGGACCTACGCAAAATATCTTCTCGAATTTGAACGGGGCAACGCCTATGCCGGACGTCTCAAACGCGGTGTTGAGAAAATACGCACCATTGCTGCAGCGGAAGTTGATGGACAGGAACCTGTGATCAAGAACGCCGCCTTCAACGCCAAGCTCGCGCGGTTGGAGGTTGCTGTGCAGGCGCTTGAGATGACCGAGCTTCGAATCTTGAGCAAACTGAGTTCAGGTCAGAATATGGGACCGGAGTCCTCGCTCATGAAATGTCGAGGAACGGATCTCTATCAGGAAGTTGTCGAACTGGCGCTTGAAGCGGTTGGGTCATATTCGATGCCCTTTACACCGCTATACCCTGGTCAGAACGAGGAACCGATCGGCGCGGACTACGCAAGTGGTGTTGCTCCACGTTACTTTAATGCCCGTAAAGTCTCCATCTATGGCGGATCAAACGAGATTCAGCGCAATATCATGGCTAAGCTGATTCTCGGCCTATAAATGCGGAGATGGCCCAGTCTCTGACCGGGATTTGCGAGTGATGAGCCTGATCAGATCGAATAAGGAGGACGCCATCCGAATTTCGATATGGTCCGGCCCACGCAATATTTCGACCGCCATGATGCGCTCCTTCGGGAGTCGCCCGGAATGTCAGGCTGTGGATGAGCCATTTTACGCCTACTACCTCGCCAAGACCGGTTTACGCCACCCCATGTATGAGGAAGTGATTGCCAGCCAACCAACTGACTGGCGTGTCGTTGCGAAAAGTCTGAACGCACCCCTTGCGCCGGGCAGTATGTTATACATCAAGCATATGACCCATCATATGACACCGGAAGTCGATCTCAGTTCATTCCAAGGCCATCGCAACTGCTTCCTGATAAGGGATCCGAAAAGAGTGATTGTCTCCTATGCCGCCAAATGGGACCGGATCGCCACGGAGGATATCGGTATCAAGCGGCAGCTTGAGATATTCAGAACCCTTGAAAAACTGACGGGTCAAACGCCTGTCGTTGTTGAGGCAGAAGATATCTTAAAACGACCGGAGGCGACCTTGAAAAAACTTTGCGCGGCGCTTGATATTCCGTGGCGAAAAGAAATGCTCTCCTGGCAGAAAGGTCGTCACGCCGAAGACGGCGCCTGGGCTGCTCACTGGTATGCTTCCGTTGAGGAAACGACAGGCTTTGCCCCCTATGAGGAGCGGCAAGTAGAACTCAAGCCGGATTTGATGGACCTGCTGGCAGAGCAACTGCCCTTTTATGAAGAGTTACGCTCCCACAAGATTTAAGCGCTCCCTGTCCTTTTCTTAAGGGCTAGATCGAGTTTTCGCATCCAGTCCTTGCCGCGCGCCTCATTAACGCCGAAATCGCGGTAACCATAATGTGCACGACTAAACACAGCAAGAGTTGATCGTCCTTCCCCGAGGTCAATAAACCTAACGGTAATCGTATCTGGGTATCCGATCAGCTTGGAATATTGAACATAGTCAACCTGCAGGTCGTTGCGGATTTCCCGACTGCTGAGCTTTTCAGTTCTCGGTTCCGCAAGGGCAATCATCTCAAATGATGCGGCAAGATCAACTACACTAATTTCGAAAATAGGACTGATCGTTTTTGGTGGATACTGACAATAGTCCGGGGGGGACATAAGATAGGTATTTGGTTTACGGGGTTTTTCCAGCGACGAAAAATCCAACTCCGGTCTCTGGACATTTTTCAAAAGATTCTTCAACATCGATGAGGCTCTCTTTGTAAAAAACCCTGTAAACCTAAAAGAAAAGCCCAGATTAACGAATTATGATCAGAAAGTTCAAACAAATAATATGTTGGTGCGAGAAGAATTCAGCCGCGAACGGGTAGATGAGCTTATTCGAGAAGCAAAGCGTCACGGGCCTTTTCATGCCCTGACCCACGAAGAACGGGACGCAACCCGCCATGAGTTTTTATCCCGAATCCCAAAAGAAGAAGGGCTATGGGTGTTCGGTTATGGCTCTCTCCTCTGGAACCCAGCTTTTCATTTCACTGAATGGCAACCCGCCCGTCTACATGGTTTTCGCCGCCGTTTCTGCCTTCAGGCTTCAATCGGACGGGGAAGCCCGGAAAAACCAGGACTAATGCTCGCCCTTGATCATGGCGGTTCCTGTAACGGACGTGCCTTTCATATCGCCCCGGAAAAGATTGAGACTGAAACAGATATCCTCTGGATGCGGGAAATGATTTCGGGCTCTTATGACGCACGTCACGTCCATATTCGACTGCAGGACCGAACCGTGAAGGGGCTGACATTTGTCATCAACCGGTCCCATCCGCGCTATATTGCCAACATCAGTTTGGAAGAAACCGCTCGCTTGCTTGCCTCCGGAGAGGGGCGACTCGGGACATGCCGCGATTACCTCAACAACACCGTTGCGCATCTCGATGAAATGAAGGTGAAAGATCGCTATCTTCACGAGCTACAGAAAACGATGAAGGAGCTTGATCATCGCGCCGACATCGCTTAACAATCCGCAGCCTGATTTTTATTGCGCGAGTGATAAGCTTTGACTGTTGAGCCTTCCAGCGATCTGCCGCCAATTTTCGTTATCAACCGGCCAAAAGATAACCATCGCCGGGCGGATATGACGGAACGGCTTGCCAAAGTAGGATTGACCCCGGTCTTTTTCGACGCTATTGACGGATACCAGCTTGATATCCCAAATCTCACTGATTATGACGGCGAGAGACGCCGCCGCTATTTCGGCAAGGATTTAAAGGCGGGAGAGATAGGCTGCCTCCTCTCCCATCGCGCCATATACGAGAAAATGGTGGCCGAGAATATTCCAAGTGCCCTCGTACTGGAAGATGATGTATTCCTCGCCGAGGACTTCAAGGATGTTTTGCAGGATATCCAGAGCACGGCCCTGCCTTGGGATTTGATCCGATTTGTTGGCCATGGCAAGGTGTTCGATATTGGCTATCGGACGCTCGCCACTTTAAGTCATGGTTACAGCATCACTCGTGTGCCAACTTCCCCCAGTGGCGCCTACGCCTACTTGCTGACCCAGGACGCTGCAAAACGGCTTCTTCATTTTATGCAACGCAACTGGGTGCCCGTCGACATCATTCACAGTCGCGCCTGGCAAACGCGCCTTGAAACCCTACTTATCCACCCCTCCCCGGTTACACCCGACTTGGAAGGACCTTCCACCATCGGGGATGAGCGTTTCGACAGATCGAAGCAGATCCGCGGCCTCACCAAGCTGCTCCATCCATTCTACCGATTCTGGTATAAGCTCAGCAACGGCGCGGGTAAGCGGATTGTCTATCTTTTGACCTGGCTACGGGATAGAAAACATCTGTCGAGCTGATCAACGCTCCCCAGAATAGAAAATATTCGCGCAGAGCAATTATAAGTAGAGAAAGTATTTGCTCTACGCTTAATGAGCCTCATTAAAAAATTCGCGCAGCCACAAAGCCGTCTCATCAATATTTACAAAAATATTGCGTAGAATAGATTCCGCCCCGGGATACTTAATTATAGTTAATTAATATAATTAATTCCTAATTTATGATCTAACTATTCTCGAGTATTAGTTCAAGTAAAAAATTTATTTGTAAATAATAGAATAGATAATTTAACTAATAAGTAACTATAATAAAGTATAGTAACACATATAATTTAGAAATACATCTCTTTTCATATGAATATAGAGATTTTATTTCTAGTAAAATTGTCGCTAATTTGGAGAAATAAAGTGAACTATCCGGGACAAGAGGTTTATTTCGATAAAAATGACCTAATTGTAAGTAAAACAGACCTTAAAGGACACATTACTTATGCAAATCATACCTTCCTAGAAATAGCAGGTTATGAAGAAAATGAAGTTATCGGGAAACCGCACAATCTTATCCGGCATGACAATATGCCGCGCGGCGTTTTCGACCTTTTCTGGAACACCATTGGGAAAGGGGACGAGATTTTTGCCTATGTGGTGAATTCGACAAAGAACGGAGATCATTACTGGGTCATCGCCCATGTAACGCCAAGTTACCAAAACGGCAGTGTCTCGGGATATCACTCCACCCGCCGCGTGCCCAACCCGCGAACAATCAAAGAGGTTATTGAACCGCTTTACACGGAGTTGAACGGCATCGAAGCAGCATCCAGTAATCGCAAAGAAGGCACTCAGAAATCTGTTAGTCACCTTGAGGGAATTTTGGCGGAAAAAGGATTGAGCTACAACGAGTTTGCAGCCTCCTTGATGAGGGAACAGTAAAATGAACATGGAACTGAAAATAGACGCGACCGACACTTTGAGCATTGGTCCTGAACGCTTACAAGAAATCCTGAAAGTGGCCGATGACATCTGCCGTGGCAATTTTGAAAGTCGGATAAAAGATATTCCGATTGAAGAAGGAATTGAACGCGCGCTTTGTAGCAAGATCAATGAGATGATCGACCGCGCCGATGCTTACTTGCGTGAATCCACGGCGTGCCTTGGCTTTATTGCGGAAAATCAATATTTCCGTCGTATCGCACCGGAAGGGCTTATGGGCTCCTACGGCGTAGCTGTCGATAAAATCAACCGTGCTGCGGACGGCGTTGAGGCAAAAATATCGAAATTCCACGATGCCGTAACCGCTATTACAACGGCAGCAGGCCAATTGAACGCAAGTGCTCAGTTCATGGGCGACACAGTCAAAGGTACCAGCGAAAAGACAGCCGCTGTTGCCGCAGCAGCGGAAGAGGCCGGTCAGAACACACAAACAGTCGCTTCAGCTGCAGAGGAACTCAATTCCTCCATTCAGGAGATCAATCGCCAAGTAACCAGTTCAGCGAACATGTCTAGTGAGGCCGTGACACAATCAAAAGAAGTCAATGATATGGTTGCAAGTCTCTCTACCGCATCGGAAGAAATCGGTAACGTGGTTAAACTGATAAACAACATCGCCGGGCAAACCAAACTACTGGCTCTCAATGCCACAATCGAAGCCGCCCGCGCCGGAGATGCAGGCAAAGGTTTTGCGGTTGTCGCAAGTGAAGTCAAGAGTCTATCTGCGGAGACGGAAAAGGCGACTGAGGGGATCAGGTTACAGGTCGAGGCCATTCAGAAAGCGGCGACAACCGCCGTAGGCTCTATCTCTGAAATTGGCAAATCCATTTCCAATATTAATGAAGTGTCTTCCGCCATTGCGTCCGCCGTTGAAGAACAGGGCGCCGCAACACAGGAAATTTCCCGAAATGTACAAGAAGCTGCTTCGGGCGTTCAGGAAGTCACCAGTAACGTTGGCGTCGTAAATGAGAATGTCAAAGAGGTCAGCGCCAGTTCCGAGCAATTGGTAAGTGTCGCAAGCGAACTGACCCATCAGGCAGAACTACTTACGGAAGCCCTGAATAGCTGATAGCAGTTGGTTCAACATCCCCCGACCTGTTGGGGCGGCATTAGGCCGCCCCCTCA
>CALEMG010000118.1 GCA_937910835.1 uncultured Alphaproteobacteria bacterium
ACCCTTGTGCGGCAAAAGTCGCCGCCTCGGACTGCGTTGTACCATCGGTGCAGAAGGCCGCCGCCTGTAATCCTTGTGCCGCGAAGAAGCCTGTAAATGCTTGCAATCCGTGTAACCCTTGCGCGGCAAAGAAAGCTTGCAACCCCTGTAATCCATGCGCTGCCAAAAAGGCGTGTAATCCCTGCAACCCTTGTGCTGCGAAGAACCCATGTGCGGCCAGTAACCCCTGCAATCCCTGTAACCCGTGTAATCCTTGCGGTGCCGGAGGCGTAGCGGATGTCGAGCTGGAACCCGCTGAGGCCACCGCCACCTATGAGTGTCTGAATGCGGATATGAGGGCGGCCTATGCTGGCTCCGGTGTGCCCGAGGCATCCCATTATCTCGACTGGAAAGCTTTTTCTGCGGCGCCTTATGCCTCCGCCACCCACGGCGGGCGACATGTGATGAATTATGCCAACAGCGTCGCCGAGGAAGCCTATGGCAAATATGAGGAAGTGGGCAAGATGCCGGTCGGCTCCATCCTTGCAAAAGACAGCTTTGTCGTTCAGACCGACGGGCACGCCGCCGTCGGCCCACTTTTCTTGATGGAGAAAATGGCGGCAGGCTTCAACGAGGCGAGCGGAGACTGGAAATATTCAATGATCATGCCGAACGGCGCCGTCGCCGGAGTCACCAATGGCAAGGGGTCGGAGAATATGGTCTTCTGCTATGAATGCCACATGGCGATGGAAGACACCGACAGCTTGTTCTTCCTGCCTGAAGACCTCCGGGTGAAATAACTCCCAAGCAGCGGCGGTTGGCAACTATTTGTTGCCGCCGCCGTTTTCGCCATTTCCGTTACCATAGGGCTTAGCCTTGATTTTCACATAGCTGCCGGGCGCATCTTCGATCGGTTTCAGCTTGCCTTTCGCCGGATCGCGTGCGGGGACCTTGGGGCCGGATTTCTTCGATAGCCACTTGTCCCAATATGGCCACCAGGAGCCCGCATGCTCGGTTGCATCTTTGAACCATTCCTCGGCTGATGCGTATTTCTTTTTCTTCTTCTTCGTATTGGTCCAGTACTGATATTTTTTTGCGTCCGGATGGTTGATCACCCCGGCGATATGGCCTGAACCCGCCAGCATCAACTCCGTCGGGCCGCCGAACAGCTGGGTGTTTTTGAACACCGACTTGAACGGCGCGATATGGTCTTCCTTGCTCGCCTGAATAAAGATCGGTGTTTTCACCTTGGACAAGTCGATGGGCTGCCCGCCGAGGGTGAGGGCGCCCGGCTGCCGAAGCAAATTCTTCTGATACATATTGCGTAAATAGAAGGTATGCATCTTGTGCGGCATGTTGGTCGCGTCGGAGTTCCAGTAGAGCAGGTCGAACGGAAAGGGCGATTTGCCCATCAGGTAATTATTGATCACGAAGGACCAGATCAGATCGTTGGAGCGAAGGAGGTTGAAGGTGTTGGCCATTTCCTTGCCTTCAAGATAGCCGCCCTTCATCTTGCTCTCGACCATTTGGATATGATCTTCGTCGGTAAAGACGAGCAGGTCCCCGGCCTCTTCGAAATCAAGCTGCGCGGCGAAGAAGGTGGTGGCCTTGATCCGGTCCTCCTCCCCGATCGCGGCGAAATAGGCGAGCGTTGCCGCCATCAGGGTCCCGCCGATGCAATAGCCGATGGTCGTGACTTCCCTCTCCCCGATCGAGGCCTCGATCGCGTCGAGCGCGGCAAGAATGCCCTCCGACATATAACTCTCGAACGTTTTCTCGACATGGCGCTCATCGGGGTTGACCCAGGAGATGACGAAAACGGTGTAGCCCTGCTCGGTGCACCATTTGATGAAGGAGTTTTCTGATTTCAGATCGAGAATATAGAATTTGTTGATCCAGGGCGGCGTGATCAGCAGCGGGCGCTTATATACCTCTTTCGTGGTCGGCGCATACTGGAGAAGCTGCATCAGGTCATTTTCGAAAATCACCTTGCCCGGGGTCACCGCGATATTGCGGCCGACCTCGAAGGCGCTATCGTCGGTCATTCTCGGGCTGAGTTGTCCCTTGGTGCGCTTGAGGTCCGCCAACATGTTCTCAAGTCCATGGACAAGATTTTCGCCCTTGCTCTCCATCGTTTTTTTCAGGACATCCGGGTTGGACCAGAAGAAATTCGACGGCGACATGGCGTCGGTGTAGAGCTTGGTATAAAAGTCCGCCTTCTTCTTCGTCTGCTTGTCCAGCCCTTCGACATCGGAGACGGTTTCCTGAATCCAGTTAGCGGTCATCAGATAGGACTGCTTGATATAGTCGAAGATCTGGTTCTGGCTCCATTCTTCGGACTTGAAGCGCTTGTCGCCCGATTCCGGCGTGACCAGCGGCGCTGTTTCCTCTCCGCTTGCGCGCATCGCCGCGTTCTGCCAGAGGTTCATGTAATTCTTCCAGAGCGCGGCCTGCGCCTCGATGATTTTGCCGGGATCGGCCATCATCTTGTTCATCAGCTCCATGAAGGTCTTGCCGACGGTGGCCGGGTCTGGGTCGATATGGGCCTGCTGCTGGCTGTTCAGGAATTCGGTGACAAGCTCTTGGCTCTGCGCGGCAATCTTGGCAAAGTTCTCTGCGAACTCCTTGGATGCCTCAAGGGCTTCCTGGCTGCTTTCAAGCGGCTCCTTACTTGACATATCGGCATCTTCTCCCTGAGTTATAGTCTTCTATGCCAGCCAACGGATTTCAGGCGGTATAATTTTTCTCCATTGCCTCGAAATCGTCAGAAAACATTGCGAAATTTTCCCTCATATGTTTTATGATAGCGACGTTTTTTAACAGATTATATCAAAAACTTGCCAATCTCAATGTAGGCCCCGGGCCGGTAAGGGGAGAGGCAGGACGGACGTTTCGATGACCATGACGCCAAACGCTTTCGAAAATCATATTGTACGTGCCCTGCGCCTCCTGCTGGGCGGGGTTCTGTTGCTCGCTCTGCTCGCGGGCGCTGCCTGCTCCACGGATAATACTGAGGAACAGGACGCGGCGGAATATCCGAATGTGAATAAGGTGCCGGAGACGCCGGAAACGGTTGCGACACTGACGGAGGCTCAGGAAATAGAGGAGGGCTTGCGCGCCGATCGAGACAACGCCCGCTATACCGATGAAGTCTTGCGCGCCGATACCTCGCTGCAGCCGCCGCTCGCTGCGCCGCCGAAACCGGTGCTCGTGGAAGAGACCGAAGTCAAGACCGAGACGGCGGAGGAAAAAACCGTAACCGAGACGGTCACTGAAACCGTCACCGAAGAAGTTGAGGAAAAGGCTGCCGAGGCCGCGCCCGCCGTTGCCGCTGTAGCGCAGGAAGAGGTGACAGAAACGCCGCTGCCCGCACCGTCTGTTGCCGGTTCAGACTCTGACACCACCCCGGCGCCAGCCCCCATCCGCGAACAGGTCATCAGTGGGGAGACTGCCCAGAAGCCTGCGGTTGAAAGTGTGTTTGAGCAGCAGCTTGCCGCCTCCGGCGCGACCCGTCTGCCGGAGACAATGAGCACGAGCGGAACTTCAAGCAGTGCGACGGAAGCCGCCGCGCCGTCCACCTCATCTTCATCCGCTTCAGCCTCTTCCACCGGGTCAGTCAGCCTGACGCCGCCGTCTGACGATGGTGGGCGGGTTATTCCGAACTATGCTGCCTCTGACGGAACATCGCCGATCGAGACGATTTATTTCGCGCAAGGCTCGCACCGGATCAGCGCAGCGGACAAGGCCAAGCTCGACCGCATCGCCCGGACCCAGATAGCGGCGGGCGGGACGCTTAAAATTATCGGTCATGCCTCCAGCCGGACACGGCAGATGGCGGAAGCAAAGCATATGATCGTCAATCTCAATGTCTCGCAGGCACGCGCGTCGACGATTGCGGAATATTTTATTCGGGCAGGGGTCGAACCCTCAAATCTGCTGGTTGAATCTGTCAGTGACGCACAACCGATTATCGCTGAGCCGATGCCAAGCGCGGAAGCAAAGAACCGCCGCGCCGAAATCTTTCTTCTAAATTAACCAAAAGTCGTTTAAATACCCGCATAGAATTTAACCTAGGGACCCGGATCGCCGGAAAAGCGGGCCGGGAACCGCTCTATTAATGTAACAGGAAGAGGCTGATGGATCCGGATTTCCACCGCATAAAACGCTTGCCACCCTATGTCTTCGAAGAAGTCAATCGGATGAAAGCAGCGGCGCGAGCGGCCGGAGAAGATATCATCGATCTCGGCATGGGCAATCCCGACAGCCCGACACCAGAGCATATTGTCGATAAATTGGTGGAGACGGTCCGTGACGGACGCACCCATCGTTATTCGACCAGCCGGGGCATCCCGGGCCTACGCCGCGCCAATGCCGCCTATTACAAGCGCCGCTTCGATGTCGAGATTGACCCCGAAACCGAGACTATTGCGACACTCGGCTCCAAGGAGGGGCTTGCCAACCTCGCCATGGCGATCACCACGCCGGGCGATGTGATTTTGTCGCCGAACCCGAGCTACCCGATCCACCCTTATGGCTTCATCATTGCGGGCGCCGTCGTTCGGCATTTCGAGGTCGGGCCGGGGATTGATTTCTTTGCGGGGCTGGAGCGCGCGGTGCGCCACTGCATTCCGACGCCGACTTGCCTGATCCTCAACTTCCCGTCGAACCCGACGGCGATGACGGTCGATCTCGACTTCTACAAGGAAGTCGTGAAATTCGCCAAGGATCACGAGATGTATATCCTCTCCGATCTTGCCTATGCGGAGATTTACTTCGGTAACGTCAAGCCGCCGTCAATCCTGCAAGTAGAAGGCGCGCGCGATATCGCGGTTGAGTTCACCTCACTCTCGAAAACTTATTCCATGCCCGGTTGGCGCATGGGTTTTGCCACGGGAAACAAGCGCCTTGTCGGGGCGCTCGCGCGGATCAAGTCCTATCTCGATTACGGCGCTTTCACGCCAATCCAGGTGGCGGCAACGGCGGCTCTTAACGGCCCGCAGGATTGCGTTGAGGAATTCCGTCAGCTCTATAAACAGCGCCGCGATGTGCTGATCTCCGGTTTTGCCGCCGCTGGCTGGGACGTGCCGTCTCCGGATGCGACCATGTTTGCCTGGGCGCCCATCCCGGAACCCTTTAAGCATCTGGGCAGTCTCGAATTCTCGAAACTCCTGCTGCAGGAGGCGCAGGTCGCTGTTGCGCCGGGACTTGGTTTTGGCGAGCATGGGGATGGTTTCGTTCGTGTTGCCATGGTTGAAAATGAACAGCGGATCCGTCAGGCAAGCCGCAATATCAAGAAATTCATGTCCAATGCCGATGCGCATCTCGGACGGAAAGAGGCGTCCTGAAAGTGAGTACCAACGTGAAAATAGGGATTGCCGGGCTGGGCACTGTCGGCGCGGGTGTGTTGAAGATAATTGGCGCGCATGGCGATTTGCTGGAGGCGCGCTCAGGCGCGCATCTGACCGTGACCGCCGTCTCCGGTCGGGATAAATCAAAAAATCGCGGCGTGCCGCTCAATGGCATTGAATGGTATGATGATGCAACGGCGCTTGCCGATGACCCCAATGTTGATATCGTGCTCGAACTCATCGGCGGGAGTGACGGCGTCGCGCGGGAGCTTTGCGTAAAGTCCCTGAGTAACGGCAAGCCGGTCGTGACCGCGAACAAGGCCCTTCTCGCAGAGCATGGCAATGAACTCGCCGCGCTTGCCGAGAAACATAATGCCCAGCTCGCCTATGAGGCAGCAGTGGCGGGCGGCATCCCGATTATCAAGGCGCTCCGCGAGGGGCTTGCAGGCAATGCGATCTCTCGCGTTTACGGTATTCTGAATGGCACCTGCAACTATATCCTCACCGAGATGGAAGAGACGGGCGGCGAGTTCGACGCGATCCTGAAGGACGCGCAAGAACTTGGCTATGCCGAGGCTGACCCCGGTTTCGATATCGATGGTGTCGATGCGGCGCATAAGCTCGCAATCTTGACAAGCGTTGCCTTCGGCACCCCGGTTGATTTCAAGAATGTCTATATTGAGGGCATCCGTAGTGTCACCGCCGCCGATATCGCCGCCGCGTCGGAGCTCGGCTATCGCATCAAGCTTCTTGGCGTGGCCCGGCGGATGGAAAAGGGGATCGAGCAGCGGGTCCATCCCTGCATGGTCCGGCGCGATACCACCATCGCCAATGTCAACGGTGTTTTCAACGCGGTTGTCGTCGATGGCGATTTTGTTGATGAGACTTCCTACGTCGGGCGCGGCGCAGGCGAGGGGCCGACCGCCTCCGCCGTGGTTGCCGATATTGTCGATATCGCTCTTGGCCGCCATACGCCCACCTTCGGCATTCCGATCGAGAAAATGACGGAAACCCCGAAAGTTTCCATCGAGGATCATGTCGGCGCCTATTACGTCTGCCTGACGGTCTATGACCAACCGGGCGTGATCGCCGATGTGTCGGCGGTGTTCCGCGACGAAAATATTTCCATCGAGAGCTTGTTACAGCGCGGCCGCTCCAAGCAGGAGGCGGTTTCCGTCATCCTCGTCACCCATGAGGTGCAGGAGGCGGCGCTAGTGCGCGCCCTTGGAAAAATTGAAAAATTCACCCATAGTGTGGCGAAACCGCGTATGATCCGCATCGTCTCGCTTTAAAGAACAGTATGATTTATTAAAGTAATGGAAGAGAAAATATGACTAAGTCCTCGCATCTGGATAGAAATCTCACCCTGGAAATCGTTCGTGTGACGGAAGCCGCCGCGCGCGCCGCTTGTAATCTGGTGGGCCTCGGTGATGAGAAGGCCGCCGATCAGGCCGCTGTGGACGCCATGCGCACCGCGCTGAACCTCTTGAATATCGACGGTACGATTGTTATCGGCGAGGGGGAACGGGACGAGGCCCCGATGCTTTATATCGGCGAGAAAGTCGGCACGGGCAAGGGCCCGAAAATCGATATCGCGCTTGATCCGCTGGAAGGCACTACCCTGACCGCGAAGGGCGGGCCAAATGCGCTCGCCGTTATTGCCTTCGCGCAAGAGGGCAACTTCCTGAATGCGCCGGACACCTATATGGAAAAGATCGCCGTGGGCGGCGGATACCCCGCAGGCATCATCGATATCGACAAATCGGCGGGTGACAATCTTCGGGCGATTGCCGAGGCGAAGGGCGTGCCGGTCAACCAGACCATGGCCTGTGTTCTGGATCGGCCGCGCCATGCAGAAATCATTGCCGATATTCGCAAAACCGGCGCCCGCATCCAGCTTATCTCCGACGGCGATGTCGCCGGTGTGATGGCGACGGCAAACCCCGATACAGGTATCGACATGTATATCGGCACGGGCGGCGCACCGGAAGGTGTTCTGGCCGCTGCTGCGCTTCGCTGTATTGGCGGGCAGATGCAGGGAAGGCTGGTTTTCCGCAATGATGATGAGAAGGCCCGCGCTGCCAAATGGGGCATCACGGATCTGGGCCGGATTTACAACCTTGAAGAACTCGCCGCCGGGGAAGTCATCTTCGCCGCGACTGGCGTGACTGACGGCTCTATGCTGAAGGGTGTGCGTCAGCGGGGCGACCGGGTCTATACGGAAACCATCGTGATGCGCTCCTATTCCGGCACCGTGCGCTATATCCGGGGCGATCACAAAGCCAAGTGATCGGAGCCTCTTATGGACGCGCCTATCGCGCCGGCTTTTCTGGATGTTGAAAATTCGCTGACAGCCCGGCGCTGGCGGTTGCGCTCTGAAAATGAGCGCCTCGGCCTTGCCATCGCGCAGCGTCTCGATGTGCCGGAAATCGTTGGCCGGGTCATGGCCGGGCGTGGCGTGCCCCTGGAGGAGGCGGAACAGTATTTAACCCCGCAGCTTCGCCATCTGCTGCCCGATCCGTCTAGCTTCAAGGATATGGATGCGGGCGCGGCACGTATCGCGGCGGCAATCGAGGCGGGAGAGCGAATTGCCGGCTTCGGTGACTATGATGTGGACGGCGCAACCTCCTCTGGATTGCTCAAGCGATTTTTTAATGCCATCCGCCAACCTCTTGATATCTATATCCCCGATCGCATGAAAGAAGGCTACGGCCCGAATGCGCCTGCGATGGACGAGCTGAAGGCGCGGGGGATTGATCTGGTTGTTACCGTCGACTGCGGGATCGTCTCCATCGATGTGCTGGCCCATGCGAAAGAGATCGGGCTGGAAGTCATCGTTGTCGATCATCATCAGGCGGAAACACGGCTGCCCGAGGCTGTGGCCGTCATCAACCCCAAGCGCCATGACGAGAGCCAGAATTACACTTATCTCGCTGCCGTAGGGGTGACCTTCCTGCTGGTCGTGGCGATCAACCGTGCGCTTCGAAATGCGGGATGGTATACAGCGGAACGCCCGGAGCCGGACCCGCGTCACTGGCTTGATCTGGTCGCGCTCGGCACCGTCTGCGATGTGGTACCGCTGATCGGGCTGAACCGCGCCTTCGTTGCGCAAGGGCTGAAGGTCATGGCGCGGCGGGGCAATGTGGGCCTTGCGGCGCTGGCGGACGTTGCCGGGTTGGATGAGACGCCGGGCACCTATCATGCGGGTTTCCTGCTGGGGCCAAGGGTGAATGCGGGCGGGCGCGTTGGACGGCCCGAATATGGCCCTGAGCTTCTCTCCAGCGACAGCCCGGAAAAATGCCGGGAATTGGCTGGACACCTCGATCGCTACAACAAGGAACGGAAAGAGATTGAGGCCGGGGTGCAGGCGGAAGCTCTGCTGATGGTCGAGAAAAGCAGTCTTAAGAATGATTCGGTGATCGTCGTCGCGGGCGAGGGATGGCATCCGGGCGTGATCGGTATCGTCGCCAGCCGAATAAAAGACGCCTATCAGCGGCCGGCGGTGGTCATCGCGCTCGACGGGGCGGAGGGCAAGGGGTCCGGCAGGTCCGTTCCCGGTGTGGATATGGGCGCCGCCGTGGGCGCGGCGCGTCATAAGGATCTGATTATTGCAGGCGGCGGTCATATGATGGCGGCGGGGCTGACCATCGCGACCGATCGGATTGATGAGTTTCGCGTCTTTCTCAATGAGCGGCTCGCGAAGGATGTGAGCGAGGCGGCGAAGACCGCCAGCCTCGGTCTCGATGGTGCGCTGTCGGTGGACGGGGCGACGACAGAACTGATCACGTTGATGGATCAGGCGGGTCCCTTTGGTGCGGGCAACCCGGAGCCGAGATTCGCGCTTCCCAATGTCCGGCTGGTGCAGGCCAGTATTGTCGGCGAAAACCATGTGCGCTGTATCCTGACCGGCGCGGCCGGGCGCGGGCGGCTCGCAGGTATTGCCTTTCGCGCGTTGGAGACGCCGCTGGGCGATGCTTTGCTCGGCCATAACGGCGGCGCTTTTCACATTGCCGGGCATCTGAGGAAGAACAGCTGGCAGGGGAAAGTCTCTGCCCAGCTGCTGATCGAGGACGCCTTTCGCCTTGTATAGGCAACAGATGTATCGAATTTGCGATATTTCACATTTTTTACTTGATATGTGGGGATAGAATAGGTAAATCGTGCCCCTGCGACAGGATATATGTCCCCTTCGTCTATCGGTTAGGACGCCAGATTTTCATTCTGGAAAGAGGAGTTCGATTCTCCTAGGGGATACCACCGGTGATACTTGGCTGCGGCCTGATCCCTTTTAATTTCTGCAACTTTTCACTACATATATCTATGGCGGTTGCCGTGATCCATAGCGACGGGAGAGAACTCATGAATTTGCGACTTTGTTTCGAAAATAAAGCCGGAGTGAATATCGATGAAGCCGCCGTTTTTCGCCATTACGCTGAGAATTACCTGAACGGGTTCGACGTAAAATGGGCCGGCACGATCAGTATTCCCCATCATGATACAAACACCAGCCCGATGGAGCCTCTGTGGCAATATGTGATTGAGGATGCGAGCCAGGCCGCCCGCGATTACCTGATCGAATATCTGGACCGTAACCCGATGGCCGGATATTTCGTGCATGTCTATGAGGTCGGTAGCGGCGCGGGCGACCAGAAGATTCACTAGACCGCCATAGATCGAAAGATGAGCTACGCTTAAGCGCTGACTTTCTTGTCGAACTGGGCGTCTTCCATGTCGGCGCCGTCGAAAATGGCGCCGTTTAACTTCGCACCCTTGAAATTGGCGTCGATCAGGTTGGCGTCGGTCATGTCCGCGCCTTCAAGATCAGCATCGGCAAAGCTCGCCGCAGAGAGATTGGCGGGCCATTTCTTGCCAAGCGGTTCCCCGTTCGGGCCTTTAAGGTCCACGGCGGTGAGAATGGCGCCTTTCATATGTGCATTCTTGAGGTTGGAGCGGGAGAGATTGACCCCCTCCATCATCGCATCGGTGAGGTCTACGTCCTCCATGATGCATTGGGACATGTCGCTCATCACGGTCTGGCTGCCGCGAAGGTTGGTGCGCCCTTCATCGTCGCGCCGCTCATGGCGCAGCCGGAGAGATCCATGCCGGAAAGATCCATGCCTGACAGATCGGCACGCTCACCCTTCAGGCCATTTGTCTCCACCCAGAGGAAGTGCGTTTTTAAAATCGCCTGCAGGTTCGGCGGGAGCGGGGTTGATTCCGGTTCCGGCACCAGATGTGCGGCGACTGCCTTGGATTTGGAGAAGTCGACATTTTCCGTCTTTGCACCGTCGAGTTTCACATTCTCGAAATTGCAGCCCTCGACTTTAGCGCCAGAGAGATCGACGTTGCTGAGGTCCGCGCCGGCGAGATCGGCACCCGACAGGTCACAGCCCGCCATGTCCGAGCCCATGAATCCCGCACCATGCAGATCAGCCTTTGAAAGGTTGGCTCCGCGCAGTTGGGAATTGGCGAAGTTCGCATTGCCAAGTGCCGCACCGGAAAGATTAGCGCCATTCAGGTTGGCCTTTTCCGCGACTACTTCCTCCATTTCGGCATCGGAAAGATCCCCGGCGGGGAAAGTGACGGTCTCGCCGCCTGATAGAATGAGGGAGCCGCCGCGAAAATCCGCTTCCTGCAAGTTCGCGCCGTTGAGTTTTGCGCCCCTTAATTCCGCGCCGCGCAAATCCGCGCGGATGAGAAGGCTGTTGCGCAAATCTGCCTTGGTGAGGTCAGCGGCATATAGATCGGCGGAGATCAGGTTGGCATCCCGGAAGATGGTCCGTGAGAGTTTGCAGCCGGACAAGCAGGATTTCTGGAGCTTGGCACCGGCAAAGTTCGCCCCGGTGAAATCAGCGTGCTTGAAGTTCGCTTGTGCGCCTTTTTTGGGATTTACCAGCCACTTTCCGTGCTCGGCAAGCATATCCATAATTTCTTGTGGCGTCATTGATGTCATGCGGTACTCTCTTTGTCGAAACCCTGTTTTGGCTTTGATAAGACTAGATTAACATTTATCTCACATACTTCGAGACAGGAATTGCCTACCGTCTGGTTTATAAACAGACAAGGTTAACAGTTAGTTGCATTCTGCCTTAAATTGATTAAACAACGCCGAGGATGAAGCGAAATGTTTGAAGTAAACCAGGAACAGGTTGATGCGTTGGAGATTTGGGTCAAGAACCGCCGCGAAGCCTATTTGCGTATGGGATTCCATCTGGCGGCGAATGCGGGCGCGACTTCGCTTGTCGAATATTCGGTAGATGGCGGCCTCAAGCCGGAAGATTTAGAGAAATCAATTTTTGATCTGCGCAAAGAATATGAACTGGCGGAAATGTTTCATAAAGACGCCAAGCAAGTCCTCCATGCCGGGCGGCAAGGCGGTTAAACGCGGCGGCGGACGTTAGGTTACCACGTAGAACTGCTCCCGGCGTTTCCGGGCCACCAGACCGGCGATCTGCCGGATCAGCGCCTGTTCTTTCTCTTCTGAAAACTCGAACCTGACCCCGACACCGTCCTCCATCTGGCGGACGATACGCGCCGGGATGAGACCGACATTCTCAATCTCGACGCTGATTTCCGTCGCGTCCGGCAGGCGCATGTCCATCTGCAGTCCGGCCCCGCCGAGAGAAATATTAAGAATGCGTGCGGGCAGGCGACCGCCGTCATGGGCAATCTCGGTCTCGCCTGCCATTACAACCCGGCTATGGGCGCGGCGGTTCTCTGCTTCGATCGTGGTCATGTCGTCTCCTGGGGGCGAGGGGGCGGTTTTGCACGCCTCGTCGGGGGCTATAGGGGCAGTCTCGCCGAGATTGGTTAAGAAGTCGTTTGCATCGCCCATAAATCGCCATAAACTGGCGTTATGAGGTCTTTTGTTAACCTTTCGTTCACCCTCTCGCTCTATTCTTAAATTGCATTTATCAGGAAAGGGTCCGTTATGCGGCAACAGGAACTCGCCTCCCTCGTTGAGGGACTGAAGTCCGAATTCGACAAAGCGCCACGGCTTAACCGCAAATCGATCGCGGACCGGGCGAACGGCGCCAACCTTGCCGCGCTCGATCTGATACTTGAGACCGCGGACATGGAGCAGGAGGGGGCGAGCCGCCAGGAGCAGGCGAAAACCCTTAAGGCACTGTCACATGAATTCAAGGAAATCTCCGGAATCATCGTCGGCCTCCGCCCGCGTTAGCGCCGTTGCCTCTGCTGTACGGTTGGCGGGACGCAGATCAAAATCAGGCTTGGCAAATATGACGGATATGCTACATCTGGTAGGCATATCACGGATAGTCGGCAGTCGTCGCGGGTCCAAAAGATGTCGTAGTATAGAAAATGCCGCATTTATCTGAGTTTAAAGAAAAATTGAAACTGCTCCGGCAGACCGCGATCAAGCGTGCCAAGGCCAGCTCCCGGATGGAGCGGTTAATTTTTGCTGCGCCGTTTCTGGCCGCGCTTTTCTTTGCGGGAGTGACGGTACTGCTCGACATTTTCCTCCGCGATCAGACGGCGTTGGGATGGATCTTCTCGCTTCTCGGAACGGCAGGGCTTCTCTTCTTCTTCTTTGCACCGCTCACCTTTGTGACCGTCCGGCTTTATAAGCGCCTCTGGCACCGCCTGAAGGAACGGCGCTTTATGGATGCGCTGATGATCGGGCTTTATCTCCCGCACGCCTTCGCCGTGCTGATCGTCGTGATTTCGCAGCTGGAAGGCTCTGAGAATATCACCAGCCTCGGCGCGGCGGTCATCACCTGGGCGATGCTGAGCCTGCTGCTCTCACCATTCAGCGTGCTGCTGACCTTGCTTCTGTGGTCGTATCTGCCGAAGGAAATCCGCGTACCGACGCAGCTCCTGCAACTCCCCTCCCGACTCAACGCGCGCGGTCAAAACCTCCTCGCTCCACCGGAGCCCAAAGACGAGAGTGACGTGGTGCGGACTTAGGGGCCGACTTTCCAGATGGTGCCTTGCGCTGTGGCGCAGAGCTTCTCCGCGCCGTCCTTTAGCGCATAGACATCGCAATCACAGACAGCCTGAGACTTGCCATAGGCTTTGACATGCGCGCGGGCGATGAGTTTTTCCCCGATTGCTGGGCGGACGTAATTGATCTTGAATTCGAGTGTCACCGAATCGCCGAGCACTGTGCCGCCCGCGTAGGTAAGGGCATTATCGGCGAGATAGCTGACCACACCGCCATGCGCGAAACCGTGCTGCTGCAGATGGTCGGGGCGCAGCCCAAGCGACAGTTCAACCCCTCTGTCATCCAGCTTTTCAAGTTGCGAGCCGATCAGCACGCTAAAAGGCTGTTCGGAGAGGACGCGGCGGCCACGATCGAGGGAGATTTCAGTCATAGGGTTCATTCCTATTGTTATTTACTTCATTAGTGAAGTATATTTGCATGGTGCGACGCGCGCAAGTGAATTATGAGAGGGTGATGTCAAACGCGAAGAAAAACCTGATCTACCACCGTTTGCAGACGGCTGCCCATAGCCTGAGGAAAGCGGCGGACCGGTCCGTGCTGGCGGCGTCCGGCCTGACGACAGCGCAGGCGGCGGTCCTCTCCATTGTCGAGAGCGGCGAGGAGGTGACCCAGCGGCAGGTGGCCGAGCGGCTCCGCCTTAATGAATCCGCCATGACCGCCATGGTAACCCGGCTGATCAAGCTCGGGTTTCTTAAACGCCGCCGCAGCGAGACGGACGGTCGTGCCTGGCAGCTCGACGTGACGGAAGGGGGCCAAGCGGCGCTCAAAGACTTGCGCGGCCCCTTCGGCGAGATCAATGCCGCCGTCGACGACATGCTGAGCGA
The DNA here is from genome assembly GCA_937910835.1 of uncultured Alphaproteobacteria bacterium. Classification (GTDB taxonomy): domain Bacteria; phylum Pseudomonadota; class Alphaproteobacteria; order Sneathiellales; family Sneathiellaceae; genus Sneathiella. The sequence goes on from CALEMG010000118.1 coordinate 14,118, forward strand.
GGAGGAGATAAAAACCCTCACCCGCGCCCTTGATAAAATCACGAAGCGTTTTGGCGGCGGGTGAAAGCTATGCTATTTGATTGGAGGTGGAGGAAGCGGATTAAGAAGCTCTTCCACTTCAATTCGAAAGTGTTTTCGAGAGTTTGATGCCCATACCATCCTATGATTTTTCCCAATGTCAATCTTGAAGTCCTCCGGACATTCAGGATGCTCAATCCAATGGACAATGGCTTCAAAGTTCCGATAGCTAAAAAATTCTTGGGCCGCTCGTAGCATCTTATAGGCCTCGACGACTTTCGCATTAGCTCCATGGAACTCTGCAGCAAGTTCGGCTATTGAGTCTCTGTTTTTTGCCTCTTCTCTTGCTAGAAATTCAAAGGCGGAATTTTCGCTATCACCATATTTTCCATAAATTTCAATAGCTTCGTATAGTTGACTAACTGCGCTATTCTTTCCAAAGCCATTTAGTGCAATTCCTCCTGACAACTTCCCAATAACCTCAAAATACTCTCCAGATATCCCGCCTCCATTCGCTGCAATTTCTTGCCGAGGCGCGTAAACCAGCAGGTTGCCATCTTGCTTATTAACCACTCTACGCAATACTTTAAATACAGAAACGGATTTCTTTAAGTTTGAGAGGGCGCGCTCAAAAGTTTCTGCAAAAGGAACTAATTCCCTTGTACGCTCAGATATTTTTGAAACATTTCCGATTTCACCATACAAAAAGTCATAGGCGCGATTGTACGCTAGATCCTTATCAAATTTTCTGTCTACAACAATAAAATCAGGAAAATGGCCATGTCCACAATCCGGACCAATTAGATACAAATAGCCGAGGTCGTCTAAAATCAAATATCCGCCATGTAGCCATTTGGAAGTAGTTCGGCACAAGTTGCAAGGTGCATACATGCCATCACGCTTTTTCAGATCAACGTTGATATTTTTCCGGATAATTTGGATTTCTCTATTCTTTGAAGGAACTACCCCTTGCGCAACCCCAGGGAAGTCCTCAGGGAAATAATGCGATTTTCGGAATTCATCAAATTCCTTCCCAATTCTCTCGGGATCCTCATTATACCGTATCCCTTTTTCGGTGCTCAATAACCCCCTCCAACATACCAGAACAAACAGAGTACATCTAGGGATGTCGTTTGTCAAGGAATTAGTATGAAGGCGAAAACCATTACACCATATGTAGTGCATTATATCCGAAACTACCTAGATGAACTACTTAATGAAGAACATTTCTTAAGTGAACAAATTGGAAAGAAAATTAGTGAAGAGGGATGGCTGGGGAACCTGGACTCGAACCAGGATTGACGGAGTCAGAGTCCGCTGTCCTACCATTAGACGATTCACCACCACTCAGGCGGCGCGCCCGCGATGTGCGGGGCTGGCGGCTCTACTAGCAATTCCTCGCCGTGCTGTCAACGCCCCTTCAACGCGCGGTCTCGCAAAATATATATATGAACCTTCCGCCGAAAACTGCTAGCATGGAGGAAAGGGATCGCGGCGTTTGTCGCCGCACCCGCAGAACTTATTACCTGGAGGTAGTCCTGGGTGGCAACATCACAACCTCGGAGAACAGACAAGAGTGACCGCAGAAGATATCGACGCAAGTTTCACAACAACAGGGGATATGCGCCCGACATATTTGGCGCTCTTGATCTTGGGACCAATAACTGCCGTCTGCTGATCGCGAAGCAGCAGGGCAAGGGATTTCGCGTTATCGATAGCTTCTCGCGCATTGTGCGGCTGGGTGAAGGCGTCAGCCTCACCGGTAAACTGTCCGACGATGCAATAGAAAGAACGGTCGAGGCGCTCGGCATCTGTGCGGATAAAATGCGCCGCGCTGGCGTCACTCATATGCGCTGCGTTGCGACGGAGGTTTGCCGTAAAGCGGACAACAGCGATGACTTCCTTGATCGCGTGCGCCTTGATTGCGGGATCAATCTCGACATCATCACCACGGGGGAGGAGGCGGCGCTCGCGGCTGAGGGTTGCGCTCCGCTCATCGACTACCGTCATCAGAACGCGCTCGTCTTTGATATCGGTGGCGGCAGTACAGAGCTGGTCTGGCTCGGTCTCACGGGACGCAGGCAGAGCGAGGTTCTGGGCTGGATGTCGATCCCTGTCGGCGTGGTCACCCTGACCGAACGCCATGGCGGAATGCAGGTTTCCGAGGGCGCCTATGCCGACATGATCACCGATGTCCGCCATCATGTTGATGAATTCGAGGCGGAGCACGGCATCGCCGGGCAGATCCGCGAGGGGAATGTGCAGATGCTCGGCACGTCCGGCACGGTGACGACGCTCGCCGGCGTGCATTTTGGGCTGGAACGCTATAGCCGTCGCCGCGTGGACGGAGCATGGCTGAACGCGGGCGCGATGCTGGATATTTGTCGTCGCTTGGCCACCAGCGATTACGAAACACGAAAGAAAGAACCCTGCATCGGGGAGGAGCGGGCCGACCTCGTCGTTTCCGGCTGCGCGATTGTCGAGGCGATGCACAGCCGCTGGCCGGTGAAGAAACTGCGCGTTGCCGACCGGGGCCTGCGCGAGGGGATGCTGCTCGGCATGATGCGGCGCGCAAAACGGGATCGCCAGAAGGCGGCAGAGGCCGCCACGCGCCAGCGTCGACAGAAGGCGGCATGCGAGCCGAAACCCGTCACATGAGCCGGGGACCGAAACGCTCGAGCGGCAAAAGCGCCACCGGCATGACCGGGCGCTTGCTCCATACCAAGGTGAAGTCAGCGCGAGGGCGCAAAACTTCTTCCACCAACTGGCTGCAACGCCAACTGAACGATCCGTATGTGGCAGAGGCGCGGACACGGGGCCTGCGCTCCCGCGCGGCGTTCAAGCTGATGCAGCTTGATGAGCGATACAACCTCCTCAAATCCGGCGATGCCGTTGTCGATCTCGGCGCGGCGCCGGGCGGCTGGACGCAAGTGGCGGTGGGCCGCGTCGGTGCCGAAAAAGGCAAGGGCAAGGTGCTCGCGGTTGATATTCTTGAGATGGAACCGATCCCCGGCGCGGAGATCATGCAGCTTGATTTCACCGAAGATGGCGCCGACGAAAAGGTGAAGGCAGCCCTCGGCGGACCGGCGGATGCCGTTATCTCCGACATGGCCGCGCCAACGACGGGCCATAAGCAGACCGATCATTTGCGCATCGTCATGATGTGCGACCTCGCGCTCGAATTTGCCATCGATGTACTGGCTCCGGGCGGCGTCTTTATCGCGAAAGTCCTGAAGGGTGGCACGGAAAACGAGCTGCTGGAGCGGATGAAGAAGAACTTCACTCATGTCCGCCACGCCAAGCCCGAAGCCAGCCGCGCCGATTCCCGAGAGGCCTATGTCGTCGCCACCGGTTTTCGCGGAAAAGACGACGCGGACGCGGGCGAGTAGCCCTCCTTTTGCCCTGCTAATAAAAAATGGGTGCTATGCATAATTCGCTCTATGAATTTTAAAATCTGCCTGTATGATTGCGCGGCAATTCCATAGATCGTTTCGCGGCCCCGTTGGAATATCTTGCCGGGTCCGAAATTGATCACCACCATATATTGTGCGCTGATGCGCCTGGAGTTGCCATGAATATCCGCGAAGCCTTTACCTTTGACGATGTGCTGCTGCAACCGGCGGCCTCCGAAATCCTCCCCACCCAGGTCGACACCACGACCCGGCTGACCCGGGAAATCACGCTTGGCATTCCGCTGATCTCTAGCGCCATGGACACCGTGACCGAGGCACCGATGGCCATCGCCATGGCACAGGCCGGCGGCATTGGGGTGGTTCATAAAAACCTCGATATCGAAGAGCAGGCGAACGAGGTCCGCCGGGTGAAGAAATTCGAGGCCGGAATGGTCGTGAACACGGTCACCATCGCCCCCGATGAGCCGCTCTCCGAAGCGCTCTTCCTCATGCAGAATAACAAGATCTCCGGCATTCCGGTGACGGAGCGGGGCAGCGGCAAGCTGGTCGGCATTCTCACCAACCGCGATGTGCGCTTCGCCACCGATACCCGTCAGCCGGTCAGCGAGCTGATGACGAAGGACAATCTGGTCACCGTGCGTGAGGTGGCGACGCAGGACGAGGCCAAGCGCCTTCTCCATAAGCACCGGATCGAGAAACTCATCGTGGTAGATGACGACTATCGCTGCATCGGGCTGATCACGGTGAAGGATATTGAACGCTCCACCCTTTTTCCCAATGCGTCGAAGGATGAGCAGGGGCGACTGCGCGTCGCCGCCGCCGTTGGTATTGGCGATGACGGGCTTGCGCGGGCCGAGGCACTGATCGCCTCCGAGGTCGATGTACTCATCGTCGATACGGCGCACGGTCATTCCAGCCGGGTGCTGGAGGCGGTGAACCGGATCAAGAAGCTGAGTAATCGCACGCAGGTCATCGGCGGCAATGTCTCCACCGCCGACGGCACGAAGGCGCTGATCGATGCAGGTGTGGACGCGGTGAAAATCGGCATCGGGCCCGGTTCCATCTGCACGACGCGAATTGTTGCCGGTGTCGGCACCCCGCAGCTCACCGCAATTATGGATGCGGCGGCGGCGGCGCAAGGCTCCGGTGTTCCCGTCATTGCCGATGGCGGTATCAAGACATCGGGCGACCTTGCAAAGGCGCTGGCGGGCGGGGCAAGTTCCGCCATGATCGGTTCCCTCCTCGCGGGCACCGACGAAAGCCCGGGGGAAGTTTTTCTCTATCAGGGCCGGTCGTTTAACTCCTATCGCGGCATGGGATCCTTGGGCGCAATGGCGCGCGGCTCGGCGGATCGTTATTTCCAGCAGGAAGTCTCCGATAACCTGAAACTCGTGCCTGAAGGGATCGAAGGACGGGTGCCGCATCGCGGGCCCGCCAATGCGGTCATTCACCAGCTTGTCGGCGGCCTCAAGGCGGCGATGGGCTATACCGGATCGAAGGATATCGTGAGCCTGCAGGAGCGGGCGTCATTTGTCCGTATCACTAACGCGGGCCTGACCGAGAGCCATGTGCATGACGTTTCCATCACCCGCGAGGCGCCGAATTACCGGCAGAACGGATGACCCCTGCCGCCCGGCTTGCCGCCGCCACTGAGCTGCTGGAGATGATCAGCGTGGCCACGACCCCCGCCGAGCAGCATATCGGGACTTACTTCCGGAGCCGCCGCTATGCGGGGTCGAAGGACCGGCGTTGGGTCACCGAATTTGTCTATCGCGCGCTTCGCCGTCAGGGGGAGTTGGACTGGATCGCGGCTGAGACAGGACTTGATATATCGCCCCGAAGCCGCTCTTTTTTAAGCTTGATTCTGTTTGACGATGTTGCGCCGGAAGCCCTCGCGACAAACTGGTTCGGCGGACCTCATGGTCTCTCCGAATTGACGGCGGAAGAAGCGGCGGCGCTGGCAAAGGCCACGACGCTTGATCTCTCCACCATGCCTGTAGACGCGGCGGGAAATTTCCCGGCATGGCTCGCCGAAAAGATCATCGCGCAATATGGCGAGCAGGCGAGAGCGGTCATGGCCGCTTATGGCTCCCGCGCGCCAGTCACGCTCCGGGTGAACGCCCTAAAGGGCGCGCGCAGCGATATTCAGTATTTCCTGAAAAATGAGGGGATCGATGTCACGCCGACGGCATTGTCCCCGGACGGTCTAATTATTGAGGGGCGGTTGAACCTGAGTCGTCATCCGCTTCTGGAAAACGGCCGGATCGAGTTGCAGGATGAGGCGGCGCAAATTGCCTCCCGTCTCGCCGATGCACAGCCCGGCATGACGGTTGTGGATTTCTGTGCTGGCGGCGGTGGCAAGTCCCTCGCCATGGCCGCGACCATGGATTATGCGGGCAAGATTTACGCCTTTGATACCAATGCGCGGCGGATGCGCGATATCGCAGGCCGCGCAAAGCGAGCAGGGGTCACGCTGATTGAGCCGTTGGGAATCGCGGGTGATGACAGTGATGACGAGATTTTTGCAGCCCTTGTGGGCCAGATGGATCGGGTCTTTGTCGATGCACCCTGCTCGGGCTCTGGTACCTGGCGGCGGCAGCCGGACCAGAAATGGAAGCTGACCGCGGAACGACTCGCGGAGCTCACCGCGCTGCAGGCGGGTATCATGAGCCGCGCCGCGCCGCTGGTCGCCCCGGGCGGACGGCTTATTTACGCGACCTGCTCTATCCTGCGTGAGGAGAACGAGGCGCAGATTGATGCCTTTTTATCGTCACATCCGGAGTTTAGTCTTCTTCCCGTGAGTGAGTTGTGGAAGACGGCGGGTCTTGACGGTAAATGGACAGGAGATGTCTTTGCC
>CALEMG010000119.1 GCA_937910835.1 uncultured Alphaproteobacteria bacterium
AGCCTCGTTTATTTCCCAAAGATCAATATCGTCTGGCGTCGAACCAGCCTTAGCAAGTGCCTTCTTCGCCGCGGGAACCGGCGCATTCAGCATTAATGTCGGGCAATCCCCCATATTCGCTGTGACCAAAACACGGCCGCGGGGCTTCAGATTGTGCTTTTTCGCATAGTCATCCGACGCAAGTAAAAGAGCGGCTGCACCATCGACACCGCCCGAGGAGTTCCCCGCATGATGCACATGGTCGAATTCCTTGATCTGCGGATATTTCCGGGTGATCAGGCTTCCGTATGTATTACCGGCTTCGTCAATAACGACATCCCGGAACATGCTGAAGACAGTCTTGAGTCCCGAAAGGCTTTCCATTGTCGTCCCAGGGCGAGGGAATTCTTCCCGGTCCAGAGCGATGGAGCCGTCCTTGTTCTTCACCGGAACAACCGATTTATCAAACCGGCCTTCCTGGATCGCCTTGGCGGCCCGCTTTTGGCTTTCAACAGCGAGTTCATCGACGGCTTTCCGATCAATTCCCTCCAGCGTTGCAATGGCGTCTGCACAAACACCCTGCTGAGACTGCGGATGGATTTCGCGAAGGTCCAAATTGTCGCCATCAAGCATCGAGGGCTTGTTCGGGTCGGCGATCGAGGCGGTATAACTCATCATCTCGGTGCCGCCTGCGATGACCAGATCTTCCATTCCAGACATAATTTGCGCAGCCGCGAGGTTGACGGTGGTAATGCCAGATCCACAAAACCGGTCCAGCGTCATGCCGGAAGCCTTGATGTCGTAGCCTGCTAAGAGAGCCGCCATTCGGCCGAGGTCATAGCCCTGTTTGCCGACCTGGGTTGAAGTGCCCCAGATGATGTCATCTACATCAGCGGTATCAAAATCGTTCCGTTCAGCGAGAGCGCCCAGAACAGTTGCGCCAAGATGTTGGGGGTGAAGATGGGCGAGAGCGCCCTTACCAACTTTACCGACACCACGCGGGGTCCGGCAGGCATCGATAATATAAGCTTCAGTCATTGTTTTGTTCCTTGTTATTATTTACTTCTATCGGGGTGCCATGCGAATTGCGCCATCAAGGCGGACGTCTTCCCCATTAAAATACCCATTCCGGCACATTTCAAGGGCGAGGGAGGCATATTCCTCCGGTTGTCCCAGACGGGAAGGGTTCGGGACCTGAGCCGCGAGGGCCGCTTTCACTTTGTCTGGCGCGCCTTGGAGCAGGGGCGTATTGAACAAGCCTGGCAAAATTGTATTGACGCGAATGAGTTCCTGCGCGAGATCGCGGGCAATCGGAAGGGGCATGCCGATAACGCCGCCTTTCGAGGCGGAGTAGGAGGCCTGTCCGACTTGTCCGTCTTCTGCTGCGACGGAGGCGGTGTTGATAATCACGCCGCGTTCCCCATCAATGGGATCAAGCGTCATCATGCCAGCCGCTGATTTCGCAATACAGCGGAAGGTGCCGATAAGATTGATCTGGATAATCAGTTCGAACTTATCCAGAGGAAAATGTTTGATTTCGCCGGTTTCCCGGTCCCGGCTTGCCGTCTTGATTGCATTGCCGGTTCCGGCGCAGTTTACGAGAATTCTCTCCTGTCCGAGTTTTTCGCGAATGGAGGCAAAGCCGGCATCGACATCCTCCTCTGAGGTGACATTTACCTTCGCAAAGGCGCCACCGATTTCGCCTGCAACCGCTTCGCCCAGCTCTTTGTTCAGGTCAAAGATACCTACTTTTACGCCGGAACTCGCCAGCTTTCGTGCTGTGGCGGCGCCAAGGCCTGACGCGCCACCCGTGATAATTGCTGTTATTCCATCAAGATTCATTGTCGTTCCATCTCCTTGTTTAGTTTTCTTGTTCAGAGAATAAAGTCCCGCAGCCTGTGTTCTTGTGTTTATTGCCGCGGGCACCTCGGATTAGCCATATCTCGCGTTAATTTAAGCGGAGAGAGTGCATAAAGATAGAGAAAAAATCTACCTCGCTTGGGCTGAGTGGGGAATTGCATTTTCTAAGCCGCAATTAATCTCTTATTGATAACAGTTCGCTAATTGCAGTTGACTCTTATCTGCGCTATTGATAATCATTCTTATAAATAAGCCAATATATTGTAATTGCATACGAAAAGAACGGTCGAAACATGTTGGATAATCAATCCGGTCGCAAAAGCAGTAAGCGGATGATTATGCTTGTGGATGACACCTTGCAAAGCGGTGATTTATTTGCGCACAGCAAGGAGCTCATGATCGCTCACAATAGTGAATTTTACAAATTGCGGCTTACCGGAAACGGAAAACTAATCTTAACAAAATAAGCAATTAGCCCGCCACCCAGCCAACCGACGCTTTCGGC
>CALEMG010000120.1 GCA_937910835.1 uncultured Alphaproteobacteria bacterium
AGAACTGCCTCCTCTTGCGCGCTGCCCTGCCGGTCGTCCTGATTTTCCTCGGCAGGGGCTGTGTCGAGGGGTATCTCAATCGGGCTTAACTTGTCGAACTGGCTCGCCAGCAGGAAAAATATCAGCAGGATAAAGGTGATATCAATAAGTGGCGCAAGGGACAGGATTGCCCTTCCCCGTCCTTTTGGCAGCTTGAATACGTTTTCGCCCTCGCCGCTGAACATCAGCCCACCTCTTCAATCCGTGCGAGGAATTGTCCAACCAGCGCAATTGTCTGTTCGCGCAGAGCTTCCATCCTGTTTTCGATCAGGTTAAAGGCAACAATGGCCGGAATGGCGACGATTAGTCCTAGCGCCGTGGTCAACAGGGCTTCCCAGATACCACCCGCCAGAACAGTGGGGTCAGCCTGTTGTCCGGATTCCTGGAGAGCCTGAAAAGCCGTAATCATCCCAAGAATGGTGCCAAGCAGGCCGAGCAAAGGGGCGATAAGGCCGATAAGTTCCAGCAATCGGTTGTATCGGGAAAGCCGGGCAAATAAAGCGAGAGCGGCAGACTGCACGGTGGAAGAGATGATGTTGTAGGATTTGTTATCATTCAAAAGCTGCGATGCCGTCAGCATCAGGATCGCCGCAGGATGCGATTTTGCTCGCACTGCCTCGGTAAAGGTGCCGATATTTTCCGGATTGAACGTCATGATGTCCTGCTCCAGCTGTTCCGCCTGCCCCAGACGAAATGATGCCATTGCAAGTATCTTCAGCAGGATCAGCATAATCGAGAAAATGGACAAAAGCAGTAGCAAGATACCAACCGGACCTACATAATCGACCAGATCGCTATAGAACACGCTAAGCTGTTCTGCATATAAAGTCATGGAATTATCCTTGAAGTTTCAAAAGACACAGAGAGGCTCACCTCTCCGTGCAATTAACCAGTCAGTGTTAGAACTTGCCGATCGCCCGGATATAGAATGAGCGGCCCGGTTCATAGACCTGAACGCCATTGGGATCGGACAGGTTCGTCGCGTTGAGATGATCGGCATAAGTTTTATCGAGGAGGTTCGTCACACCGCCCGTCAACTGAATACCGTCCGTGAGATTATAGGCGCCGAATACATCAAAGGTGGCATATCCGCTTGTCTCACCGACATCCTGACCGCTTCCCACTAGGTTATTGTCATCAACGCGGTTCTGTTTCGATGCTGCGTTCATGCGTATCCCGGCCATCCAGTCCGCTGTATCATAGGATAGTTCGACACGGCCGCTTAAAGGGGAAATCTGCGCAAGCGGTATATCATCGCGGAGGTTTTCGCCATATGTATAGCTGGCCCCGACGGCTACTTTCCAGTTTTCGGCAAAGCGGTAACTCATCTCAGATTCTATACCGGTAAGGACGGCATCTATATTGGTATAGACACTGGCTGTCGGCTGATTGACGAGAACGCCGGATTGACCACGTGCACTATCGAGCAGAATGTAATCACTGACATAGTCGTAGTACAGGCTTCCCGACATTTTGAGATTATTTCCTTCATAGCGAAGGCCCACATCGACCTGGTTATGCTTTTCAGGATCAATATCCGGATTGCCGACCCAGCTTGTGCTGCCGCCTGCGCCTGAATAGCTTGCGATATAGCGTTCAGTCGCATCAGCGGTCCTGACTGACCTGCTGACTGTCCCAAAAAGGGTCAGGTCCTTGCCGAGTTCCTGCTCCAGTCTGGCCATGCCGCTGAAATTATTCTCGGTTTTGTCCTCTGCAGTTACCCCGTAATAGGTTTGATAGAGATCGTTGGGGCTGAGGCCGGTTGCAGTTGCTACCTGATTTGCCGCTCCGGCAGAGGCGCCAACCCGGTCGTAGCGTAATCCCACCACCAGCTTCGTCGTCGTTGCAAATGGAACTGTGACTTCGCCGAACAACCCGAAATCCTTGATCGATGTATCGGGCCAGAGGATGGATTGCAGGGTGGATGGATTATAGTTGCCATTTGGCCCCATATAGCGATTGCCTTTTTGGAGAATGTCCCGGTAATCACCGCCAAACTTGAATGTCAGATCGTCTGTTTCCCCTTTGAATTCGGCCCGGCCGCCATAAGTATCCGACGACATGCGTGCCTCCATGAAAGGCTGCGGCGCTGGACGGTCGCGTAGATCAAAGTTGTTCATGATATGATCAACGGTTGTCGCGTAGAGGCTGCCTTCAACCGCAGTAATAATTCCCCAATTGAGGTCAGTTTCCATTTTGATCTGGTATGTCCAGTCCTCTGTTCTCGGAGAGTCCATACCGGCCCCTGGATAAAGGGCATTGTCGATATGGTTGTTTTCGATTTTGAAATTTATCCAGCTATCGGTATCGAATGCCCGCAACAGGATCACGCCGCCGCCATATTGATCGAAACCGGAGCGGATTTCGTCGCCATTTCCGGCCTTGTAGTTATTCTGCGATGACACTGACGTATAGCCGCGGACATATCCCCAGTCGTTACCGACACTGCCATCGGCGAAGATTTCCTTGCCGTTGCCATTTGAATTATATCCAGCCCCGGCCTTCAGATTTGTCGACACATCGTCGCCGGGCTCGAAGGTCGGGTTTTCGCGTTCGAACTGGATCGTACCGCCCGGTGCAGGCGGCCCGTCCACCACGCTTTGATATCCTCTCTTAACGATAACCGTATCGAAGGTATAAAGTTGCATATGAGAGGTTGGAGGGTCCATCCGGTTCGGGCATGCGCCAAAAATATAAGCCCCCTCGTTCGTGACGCTAAGCCGGGTTTGCTCCATGCCGCGGATTCGCGGCTCCAGCCCGTGCCCGCCCTTGCGACCGGCATCGACGCCATTAACATGACGCAGGAACTCTCCGCCCTCACCGACTGAGGGTGGCTGGGTAATGCTATTAGGATCTTCTACGGACTCCGAGGGAAGTTCTCCATCCCCCGGTGTGGAACTCTCCGACATAAGTTGTGGCTTTGTTGTGTAAATCGTGACGCCGGGTAACTTCGTTTCCTGGGCTTTCACAGTCATGGGGGTCAAGCAGCAGGCCATCGTGGCAAGCGTGAAGAGTGATACGCCACTTAAAGCGGCTGATTTGAATTTTTCTGTTGTCGATCTCATGTCTGAACCTTTGTTCTTATTCGTTCGTTCAGGCAGAAGTACCGGCAGATTTGCAATGCCGAATGGAACCGCCACCCAATTGATAAAGGGTGCAGCCGGATTGACGCCTGAAGTGGAAGACAGTTGCAGGGAGCA
>CALEMG010000121.1 GCA_937910835.1 uncultured Alphaproteobacteria bacterium
GCACTCTACCAGCGCCGCCGGTCAGGACATGGCGAGCGTTCTGACTTTCCCGTTTTTCAAGAACCTCATGCTGGAGTTGGGTGTGTTCTTCATCGTTTTCGGGGCCTTTGTGGTGGTTTCTGCGGGCAATGCTGTGAACCTGACCGACGGTCTTGATGGATTAGCAATCGTTCCGGTGATGATCGCCGCCGCCTCCTTCGGAATTATCGCTTACCTGACCGGTAACAAGGTGTTTGCCGATTATTTGCAGATTCATTTCGTGCTGGGCACGGGTGAGTTGGCCATCATCTGCGGTGCAGTGATTGGTGCGGGCCTGGGTTTTTTGTGGTTTAACGCACCGCCCGCGGCCATTTTCATGGGTGACACGGGATCGCTCGCACTGGGTGGATTGCTCGGCACTGTGGCGGTGGCCGCCAAGCATGAGATCGTGCTGGGGATCATTGGTGGGCTGTTCGTGATCGAAGCTCTTTCGGTGATCATTCAGGTGGGTTCTTTCAAACTCACCGGCAAGCGGGTTTTCAAGATGGCTCCGATACACCACCATTTCGAGCAATTGGGTTGGACGGAAAGCCAGGTGGTGATCCGTTTCTGGATCATCGCCGTCATCCTCGCCCTTATTGGTCTTGCATCGCTGAAGTTGAGGTGAGGGAATGATGCAGAGCCATTCATATCAGCATAAGAACATCGCCGTATTCGGGCTCGGCAAGAGCGGTATGGCAACAGCGCGCCAGCTTCATCTCGGCGCGGCACATGTTTTCGTCTGGGATGACAATGAAGCTCGCCGCAAGGCCGCTCTAGAGGCCGGCCTGATTGTACAGGATCTAACGGAGAATAGCTGGCCGGAGGCTGAGGCGCTGGTTCTGAGTCCCGGTGTACCTCTAACCCATCCCGCGCCTCATCCTGTGGTGAATCTCGCCAAAGAGGCGGGCGCGGCGGTCATCGGTGATATCGAAATTTTCCTCCAGGAGAAAGAGGCGGGCCGTGTCATCGGTGTCACCGGTACCAATGGGAAATCGACGACATCGGCGTTGATACATCATCTTCTGATATCTGCCGGAAAATCCTCCGCCCTTGGCGGGAATATTGGTACGCCGGTCATGGACCTGCCCGAACTTGACCAGGAGGGATGCTATGTTCTTGAGCTTTCCTCCTACCAGCTGGATTTAACCCCCTCCTGGCAGGCGGATATAGCAATTCTTCTCAATATCACACCGGATCATCTGGACCGTCATGGTGATATGGAGGGGTATGCCGCTGTTAAGAAACGTATTTTCCAGAATCAGGACGAAAGCAGTGTCGCGATCATCAATATTGATGATCCGCTATGCGAACATATTGCAACCTGCCTCGCCATTCATGGCGAGGGCAAGTTGATCCCTGTCTCGACGACGTCGCCGGTTGCTGGCGGGGGCAGTGTTATTGACGGCCGTCTGGAGGACCGATCCTCAGACGATCAATCTTGGACGATGGATATTTCAAAGATTGGTTCTCTGCGCGGCCGTCATAACTGGCAAAATGCCGCGGCCGCTGTCGCCGCAGCGCGTACCGCGGGGCTGACGCCCGATGAAATTCGCGACGGGCTTCAATCCTTCGGCGGGTTGGCTCACCGGATGGAGGAAGTGGGGCAATGCGAAAACATTCTGTTCATCAACGATTCCAAGGCGACGAATGCGGAAGCGGCAGAAAAGGCGCTGACCAGTTTTGACAATATCTTCTGGATCGCCGGGGGGCGACAAAAGGTTGGAGGCATTGCCTCGCTTGAGCCGCATTTCAACAGGATAAGAGGTGCCTTCCTGATTGGGGAGGCGACGGAATCATTCGCTGAAACTCTTGAGGGGAAGGTTCCGTTCCAGAAATGTCAGGATTTGAATGACGCGGCAAAACGGGCGGCGGAAGCTGCGCGCGAAATGGGAGAAGGGTCGACAGTGGTTCTCCTCTCGCCAGCTGCTGCGAGTTTTGATCAATTTGCTAGCTTTGAAGCCCGCGGCGATGCGTTTCGTGCCGCCGTTCGGCAATGGATCACGGAGGAGATGTTATGACAACTTTTACTCGTCTTGACCGATCTGTTGTCGGGAGTTGGTGGTGGACCGTTGATCGCTGGACCCTCGTCGCCGTTGGCCTGCTCGTCGCGATGGGCGGGATGATGGTACTGGCAGCAAGCCCGGCAATTGCGGCTAGGCTTCACCTCGATAGTTTTCATTTCGTTCGCCGTCAGTTCATGTATCTGCCGGTGGCCGCAATGGTGATTTTTGCCATCTCATTGCTCTCGCCGCTTTGGGTGCGGCGGCTTGCGGTGCTCTGTTTCGGCTTTTTCTCTATTTTGACGATTGCGACCCTGCTTGTCGGGCCCGAGGTGAAGGGCGCCCATCGTTGGCTCCAGTTTGGCAGCTTTACTCTCCAGCCGACGGAATTCCTGAAACCGTCATTTGCGGTTGTCGCCGCCTGGATGTTCGCGGAGCAGCGCCGCAGCGACGAGATACCGGGCAATCTGATCTCGATCGCCTTGTTCGTTTTTGTCGTCGCCTTACTGCTTCTCCAACCGGATGTCGGTATGACGCTGGTCGTCTCCGCAGTCTGGTTCGCCCAGTTTTTCCTTGCAGGCCTGCCGATCATTTGGGTTGTCATGTTCGTCGTGGTTGGCATTGTGAGCGCCGCTGCGGCCTACAGCTTGTTCCCCCACGTGGCGAGCCGTGTTGATCGTTTCATGGACCCATCCGGCGGCGGGAACTATCAGATTGAACGCGCGATGGAGGCTTTTCAAACCGGCGGATTTTTTGGCGTCGGGCCGGTGGATGGCGCTGTGAAACGTCAGCTTCCGGATGCGCATACGGATTTTATCTTTGCCGTGCTTGGTGAGGAGTTTGGCGTTGTTATCTGTCTTCTCGTTGTGGCTCTTTTCGCCTTTATCGTGCTTCGCGGTTTCAGTCGCCTGCTGGAGGAAAAGAATTTTTTCGTCGTGCTCGCTGCCGCCGGGTTGCTGACCCAGTTCGGTTTGCAGGCGGTGATTAACATCGGAGTTAATCTTCGGTTGATGCCGACAAAGGGAATGACGCTTCCCTTTATCTCCTATGGCGGTTCATCGATGTTCGCGCTTGCCCTATTGATGGGTATGTTACTCGCGCTTAGCCGCCGCCGTGCCGGAGCAGGAGAGCTTAGATGACGCTCGCGAAGGAGCAGATAGTATTGGCCAGCGGTGGTACGGGTGGGCATATATTCCCTGCCCGCGCACTTGCGGAAGAGTTGACGGCGCGTGGGTTCGAGATAACGCTTATTACCGACATGCGCGGCGAGAAATATGATGAGCTTTTTCCGGGTGTTACTGTTATCCAGGTCAAATCCGGTTCCCCATCTATTGGCGGGCTTATCGGGAAAGTAAAGGCTGTTGGCTCTCTTATTATGGGCTTTATACAGTCGCGTAAAATCTTGCGCCGGATCAAGCCCTTGGCAGTGGTGGGATTTGGTGGTTACCCCTCCATGCCGCCCGCTGCCGCGGCAGCGAGCCTTGGAATTCCGCTGGTGTTGCACGAACAGAATGCCGTGTTGGGCCGGGTAAACAAGCTGCTGGCGGGCTATGCAAGGATTATCGCAACTTCCTTCGATCATACAGAAAGTCCGGATAACGAGACCGCGAACAAGATGATTTATACCGGCAATCCGGTCCGGCGGGCGATCCTGCCATTATTTGATAAGGGATATGAAAGTCCAACAGCGAGCGGCCCGATAAATCTACTCGTCCTTGGCGGCAGTCAGGGGGCGACAGTCCTGTCAGAAGTTGTGCCTGTGGCGTTAGTTTCCCTCCCTGATGACTTGAAATTGCGCCTCCATGTGACGCAGCAATGCCGCAATGAGGATATCGAGAAGGTCAGGGCGCTTTATAAGGAAAATGGAATAGAGGCGAATTTGGCCCGCTTTTTCGACAATGTCGCCGAGTTGCTGGAAAAGTGTCATCTGGCCATTACGCGTTCCGGCGCATCTACTTTGTCCGAGCTGACGGTGGCGGGTCGGCCGTCGCTTCTGGTTCCCTATAAACATGCCATGGATGATCATCAACGTAAGAATGGTGAGAATGCCGTGGCGCGCGGCGCTGCACGGCTTGTTCTGCAGGATGATTTCACGGTGGAAGAAGTCAGCCGCCAACTGACATATCTTCTCCGCCATCCCGATTGCCTTTCGGTTATGGCCAATGCCGCGACAAGTCTTGGCGAGATTCATGCAGCGGAAAAGCTCGCTGATCTGGTTGAGCGGTTCAAGCCCGCTAATAACGATAAAAAGAATAATGGAAAGGCCGCGGCATGAGAAAGCTCCCTCTGGATATGGGCCTTGTTCATTTCGTCGGTATCGGCGGGATCGGGATGAGCGGTATTGCGGAAGTAATGCATACTCTGGGCTATCAGGTGCAGGGCTCTGATCTTGCTGCAAATGCCAATGTAGAGCGTCTGCGCGGTCTTGGCATTACGGTGCATGTGGGCCATGCCGCAAAAAACCTGGGGGAGACCCAGGTTGTCGTTATTTCCTCTGCGGTAAAGCCGGATAATCCCGAAGTGCGCGAAGCACGAAACCATCTGATACCCGTTGTCCGCCGCGCTGAGATGCTGGCCGAACTGATGCGATTGAAATCGGCAATCGCCGTTGGCGGCACCCATGGCAAGACGACAACGACATCGATGCTGGCCAGTCTGTTGGATGCGGCAGGGCTGGAGCCAACGGTTATTAACGGCGGTATTATCAACGCATATGGCACCAACGCCCGCCTTGGCAACGGTGAATGGATGGTGGTCGAGGCCGATGAGTCCGATGGCCCCTACACCCGTCTGCCCGCCACCAACGCCAACGACACCAATATCGCCCCCGAGCATATGGAGCATTGGGGCGCCTACGCCCCGCTGCGCAAAGGCTTCC
>CALEMG010000122.1 GCA_937910835.1 uncultured Alphaproteobacteria bacterium
CCGCTTTCAGCTCCATACGACGGCCGGCCTGCTCCGACAGGCCGAGTTCGCCCGGTCCCACACTCGTCTCATCATCGACAATCAGCAGTGAGGCCAGCAAATGGCGACTCCCGTTCATCACCTCAAATTTCTTGAAGGCTTGATATTCCTCAGGCCGGTACACACTACAATTTCTTGCCAGAAACGCCACATTGTCCCGGTAAGTATCAATGGCAATCCGTTTTAATTCAAGCATATCCCATACCGGCCTCCGTCATCGGTTTTTATATATTCCACTGCCCACCATGCCCTTGATTGAGGTCAAGAGGAAGTAGGTATTCTATTTTCTGTGGCGTGTGGTTGATAGCGTAGGCGAAGTGCTGAATTTCCTAGTGCAATCCCAAAGAACCGCCAAATCTGCCGTAAAAAAAGTGCGCAAGTCATTGAAAAAAATGATTTTTATAGATGCAAATTGTGGCCGATAAACTGAAATCTTATCACAAGGCATTTCGAATTGTTAGGTGTAACTGCCGAGCATATTGATAGAAAAATATCTAACAATCGTACTGAAAATTCACGCCTACCCGTCAGGCGGCGGGAAAGAAAAATACAAAAGTTCAGGTCTCCAATATCGGTCCAGAGATTCCTCAATACTCAATCTGCCAAATACAATACTTCTTACGTCCAACATCATCTAATCGAACGAACCTATTTCAAGCAATGTCGCGCTCAAACATTAGGTTTTTGGAAAACTGCAAGCGCCGCTGCCTGAAGATATGTAACTACAGGTATTCGCGTCTGTAGGATGTTAATGTGATAGTGCTTCAATGCGTCTCTGTTCACAGAGGATATTCCTTGAAAAGCTAGGAAATTAATACCGCAAACAAGAAACCGTATATAATCCTTTTTCACTCCGATAATGTCTAATTCATGGCTAGGTATTGTCACTCCCACATAATCTCCGGCAAGAACAAAGACATTGCTGGAATAAAAACAATCATTAGAAGCGCTATAATATCCATGACGATAAACCAAGTCACACCCTGAAAAATTTTCTGTAGCGAAACTTGAGACCCAAGCGCCCCCTTGATCACATAGACGTTGAGGCCAATGGGTGGGGTAATTAATCCAATTTCCAAAAGCTTGATCACGATAATCCCGAACCAGATGAGATTCATATCCGCCCCATTCACAAGCGGTAAAACTATCGGCAAGGTCAATAGCATCAAGCCAATGGATTCCACAAACATCCCTAGGATCACATAGATCACCGCGACAGCAACAATAATCATATACGGATTACCGCCAGTGAGGGAGAGAACGAAATCCGCAAGGTCTGTCGGCAATCCGCTCAACGCCAAAAACCGAGTGAAGAACAACGTGCCGATAAGAATGGCAAATATGCTCGACGTTCCAATAACGGCGAAGACGATCGCTTGCCTGAAAGCAGCGATCGTCATCTGCCCCCTGAATATAGCAACAAGAGCAGCGACGATCGCCCCGACGGCACCAGCTTCGGTCGGTGAAAACAACCCCGTAAAAATGCCTCCGAGAACGCAGAAAATAAGAACTGGCAAAGGCCAGACCTCTCTCACTGCGGACAACTTATCCTTACCGTTAAATTTCTCAACCTTCGCTTTAGAGCCACCAGCCAGATCCGGATTAAGCTTACAGCGGATCATGATCATACCCATATAAAGCAAGGCCGAGACAATCCCGGGCAGAAAGCCTGCAATAAACAGCTTGCCGATCGAGCCCTCCGCATAGATGCCATATAGAACCATCAGAATACTGGGTGGAATCAGAGAGCCAAGAGTACCGGACGCGGCAACGACACCACTGGCAAGGCCGGAATCATATTTATGCCGCAACATTTCCGGCACAGCGATGCGTGCCATGGCCGATGCGGTCGCCACGCTCGATCCAGAAGCCGATGCAAAAAGGGCACTAGCCGCAACTCCCGTAATAGCGAGCCCGCCGGGCAGCCGCGCGAGCAAAATACGCATTGCCCGAAACAAACCGTTGGTCAATCCAGTCGTTGTACAGATATACCCCATTAGCAGGAACATTGGCACAGCGGTCAGGGACCAATTGCCAATAAAGTTAAACGGAACGCTGGAAATGATTCCCATGCCAGCCTTGAAATTCAAGATCATCATGATACCCGCGATTGAAACACCCCCTAGGGCAACGGCAATCGGAATTCGAAAGGCCATAAGCCCCAATGTAGCGAATACGCCAATGACGCCTATTAATCCTGCACTCATGATGCTGCATCCGTATCTATTCCAAGCTCAGGAACCTGGCGTTCTAATATTGCTCTAATGCCGTTCAAAATGATGGTAAGCACAAGAATGCCACTACCAACTGACAGGGCCCAACGGCTTGGCCAGACGTAAAAAAGGAAATTTGACATGACCGTTTCCCGATCTTCTGTAGCTTTTATGGCGTCAATGGTTGTCTGATAGCAGAATAATCCGTAGTAGCCGGCTGCAAGCACGGTGCCTATTGCATAGACGGTGATTTGCAGGTCATGTGGAAATCTTTGGAAGAATAAATCGACAGAAACATGCTCATGCCTCAGTTCTAC
>CALEMG010000123.1 GCA_937910835.1 uncultured Alphaproteobacteria bacterium
ATATTAGCATTAAAAACTGGCTTAAAGTCATTTAACTGGCTTATTAAATAATTATCAGAATTTCCGGCAACGAGAACGACTGCGTCAGCTCGGCGAAGCCCTGCCGCGAGGGTCTCCCGTAGCGGCCCCGCCGGGATCAAGCGTCCATTGCCCACTCCATAACCAGCATCCAGCACAAGGATCGACAGATCCTTTTCAAGCGACGGATTCTGAAACCCGTCATCCATGATGATCACATCCGCCCCTGCTTCCGCTGCGTCACGCGCACCGGCAACCCTGTCCTTGGCGACCCAGGTCGGCGCCGTCTCGGCGAGGATCAACGGCTCATCCCCAACCTCGCGAAAACTATGCACATCGAGCACAACCCGAGTAGGGCCCGTCAGGCTCCCGCCATATCCCCGCGTCAGGAAGTGCGGCCTCTTCCCTTCAGTCAGGAACATCCGGGCGATCGCCACGGCAACCGGCGTCTTGCCGGCGCCCCCTGCCACCACATTGCCGACACAGATCACCGGTACCGCAACGTGCTCCGCTTTTTGCAAAGAACGGTGAAGGCGGCTAATCCCTCCGTACAGCCAGGCGGCTGGTGCCAACAGCATGGGGAGCAGACTCTTACTGTCACGCTGCCAGAATTGCGGTGTTTTCATTGCGCCCCTCCCGCTAGGAGGTCTTCGATCCTGACGAGCGTCTTATGCAACGTTTCCGCTCCACCCGCGACAACCTTGCCCGCGCGCGTCGCCAATTCATCGCGCCGTGCCGGTTCGCCCATCAAATTGGCAACAGAATCGGCCAGTGTTTCCGCATCTGTCACGATAAGGCTCGCCGACTGCTCCTCGAAGCTCTGCATCACATCTGCAAAATTATCCATATACGGGCCATGAAGCAGCGCACAATCGAGCCGCGCGGCCTCCAACGGGTTCTGCCCGCCTGTCGGCACCAGCGAACCACCGACATAGGCAATTTTCGAAAGCCGGTAGAAGAGGCCGAGTTCTCCAATGGTGTCCGCAATATAGACTTGTGTCCCAGCGTCGATTTTAGTGCCGTCGGATCGTTGCACAACCTCAATTCCCTGTTCCACTGCCAGTGCGGCTACTTCAGCGCCTCGTTCGGGATGGCGCGGAACGATGAGGGCCAGCAGATCGGGATATGTTTCCAATAGCCGACGATGCGCCGTGAGGATGAACTCCTCTTCTCCACGGTGGGTACTGGCGGCAAGCCAGAGTGGCCGAGCGGCAACGGCGGCCATCATATTTTCAAGCGCCGCCGGATCAACGGGCAAGGGCTCGGCTGCGAACTTAAGATTGCCAAAACATTCCACAGAACTCGCCCCAAGGTCGCGCAGCCGCGCAGCAGACTCTTCCGACTGAGCAGAGCAAAAGCGAAAACAGCCGAGCAATTTTTTAGAGAAGCCGAATGATTTCCGCCAGGTTTGATAGGATTTTTCCGTGATCCGAGCATTTGCCATCATCATGGGGATCCCGCGGCCTGCGCTTTCCACGATCAGATTGGGCCAGATTTCCGATTCCATCCAGATTGCCAGGTCCGGCCGCCAGTGATCGAGAAAGCGCCGCACTGCATCTTTCTTGTCGATCGGGACATACTGATGAAAGGCACGCATAGGTAACCGGTTTGCCATGATCTCCGCGGATGTACGCGTCCCCGTCGTCACAAGAATGTTTCTATCGGGCGCAGCGTTCAGCAGCCCGTCAATCAACGGCAGCGCCGAGACCGATTCCCCGACCGAGGCGGCGTGAATCCAGATCAGTTCCCCCTCCGGTCGTGGGCGGGACGCCGTTCCCAACCGCTCCGGGAAGCGGTCCGGATCCTCCTTCCCCGCCGCAAGACGCTTTTTCAAATGCCGGTTCAGGATCGGTGCACCAATCCGCAAGAGACCGTTATATAAGGCCATCTGCATCAGAGTTCCGCGGCCTTCTTATGCGGTTTCACTTGCTTGTCACGAGGCTCCGGAACCACGGCCTCCTGCTCACACATCTCATCTGCGGTCTGGGTGATGGCGTTGAGGCTGCTCTCGATCGCATCGCGCGCCTGCTGATAGGCCCCATCTTCATCGCGCCGTGGAACCATGATCCCATCGCCCCAGATAACAACGCCCCGGCTGAACGGTGCGGCAAGGAAAAAGCGATCCCAACTACCGAGGGTTTTGCCCCGTGTGGTCGAGAAACTAACCGGATAGACGGGCAGACCGGACATGGCCGCGAGGCGTACGACCCCCTCTTGCGCGCGCATGCGGGGTCCACGTGGGCCATCCGGAGTGATAACGGCCACCTCCCCCTTTTTCAGGGCCTTCAGCATTTGCTTAACCGCCGCCGCCGCACCCTTGGTCGCGGATCCTCGGATACTCTCCTGCCCCCAGCGCTTGATCGTCCGGGCAATAATCTCGCCATCGCCATGATGGGAGATCATGACATGAACTGGCGTTTTGCGCTGCACGGAGATCGGCATCATTAAGAGACGCCCATGCCAGAAGGCAAGGATAAAGGGTTTACCTGCGCTCATCAGGGCGTGAGGAGCCTCCCCATTGATAACCTGCCAGCGGCCGGTTCGGTAGACGAGCCAGATATAGCCCGCCGCCAGCAGGCTGATAACTACCTTAGCACCATCGCTTTTCAGTATTTTCTTGAGTAGCTTCAAATAACCTAGCTTTCACCGGATTGGCCCATGCCCCGATATATCTTGCCCGCCCTGCCAATTCCAGCCTATTCACCAAAAATCGACCTTTTTCCATTGCCATGGATTGCGGGGCATTCAATATCTCACTAATCTATCAGTTAATCATCAGATACAGAAATCAGTGGCGACTGCTGCAATAATCTAAGAATGGCAATCCATGACGAATTCCGTTCAGCCTGAAATTCTCCCCTCCGCCTGCCCGCATGACTGCCCGTCCACCTGCGCGTTGGAGATCGAGCGGTTAGGCCCGCAGCAGATCGGCCGGGTGCGCGGCGCGGAGGAGAATACATATACCGCCGGGGTAATCTGCGCGAAAGTTGCCCGCTATACGGAGCGAACCCATCATCCGGACCGCCTGATGCATCCGATGCGACGCATCGGTGAGAAAGGCAGTGGCGAATGGCAGCAGATCAGTTGGGATGACGCCCTTGATGAGGTGGCTGAAGCATTCCTGAAGCGTGAAGCCGAATATGGCAGCGAAACCATTTGGCCTTACTATTATGCCGGTACGATGGGCCTTGTGCAGCGCGACGGGATCAACCGGCTGCGCCATGTCAAAAAATACTCAAGACAACAGTCAACCATTTGCACCATGCTCGCCTGGACCGGTTGGAATGTCGGCACCGGATCGCTGCATGGCACGGACCCCCGGGAAATGGCGAAATCCGATCTCGTCGTTATCTGGGGCACCAATGCCGTGCACACCCAGGTCAACGTCATGACCCACGCCACCCGCGCACGGATGGAGCGCGGCGCGAAGATCGTCGTGATCGACCCCTATCGCAACCCGACGGCGGCCACGGC
>CALEMG010000124.1 GCA_937910835.1 uncultured Alphaproteobacteria bacterium
CAGGCCGGGGATATCCCGAAATCGGGTATTTGCAGCGCCGGAACTTCAAAGCTCGGATAAGCGCCAAGAAGCAACCGTCCGATATAGGTGGCAACAACCGTCGCAATGGAGACGATCACGATGCTGAAGGCATTGACGGACACCAGCAGTAACTCGACCGCGAACAAGACGCCGCCCAAGGGCGCATTGAAGGTCGCCGCGATGCCCGCGCCCGCGCCCGCCGCCATCAGGATGACCCGCTGGCGCGTCGGCATGGTGACCCAGCTTCCGACCATCGATCCGAAGGTCGCGCCGATCTGGATGATCGGTCCTTCCCGCCCAATGGCGCCGCCGCTGCCAATGGAAAGCGCGGAGGCGAGGGACTTCACTATCACCACAATCGGTCGGATGCGCCCTTCGTTATAATAAACCGCGTCCATCACCTCCGGCACGCCATGGCCCTTGGCCTCCGGCGCGAAGGTTTTTACCAGCCAGGCGACCCCCACTGCGCCCACAACAGGCACCAGGATCACCCAGGCGCCCCAGACATCGGTCGGCGTATGGATATTGGCATCATATTGGAAGCTGAACTGCCGCAAAAACAGGAGGTTATGAAAGAATCCGATTAGCATCCGGAAGATCCACGCCCCGACACCACCAATGATGCCGACAAAGACGGCAAGGATGCAGAGAAGCGCAATTCTCCGATTATTGTCCTCCGACATGAGATCCCCCTCAATACGCATTGTTTTTGCTCATCATAATGTTTTCGCGAAAGGGATAAAGCAATTATGGGAAGAATTTAATAATTTATCCGATTTACCTCTGCCCTCAGGCATTCAATGGTTTTTCCGGTAACAGACTCCTTGAAATCTGTCGCCAAGGGTACGTCAGTCCGACCCCACTGAATTACGATATTTCTTCTCGGTAATGGTGAAAAGTTCGGCGGACCGCAATGCAAGACCAATGGATGAATAGCAGCGACAGCACCCGCAGAACAGGCCGCCACTTCGATCCGGTCGTCCATTGGTTCCACATCCGAGGCAGCTTGCCCTGGTTCGTTATGAGATCCCGAAAGGAACCTTGTTGCTCCTGTATCAGGACTCATGCCGTCTACACAGATCATTGTCCGAACCATGCTGGGCGCAACCGGACATATAAATTTATTTAGGAAATCGCGGTGCCAATTTATGCCGCTACCGATTTTGGCCGACTTCATCGTAAGATTGGCAAAATGCATGACTATATCAGACGTTCCAAGAAAGGACGCAACCAGGTCAACAAGCTTCAAATCAGTAAGAAAAGGTATAAGTTGGGGGCAAAAGCGCGGCACATCACCGACAATGAAAACCGCTTTGCTATCGGGCTCAATTGCAACACCTCCGCGCTTTGATGCGGGCTGATCTCGTTCAAAAACACAGTCTTTAGCCATTTCCTCGCAATCGGCCGCGCGAGCCACAAGGTGATCGAGAAGCGATGAAACCTCAGCGAGCTCAGACGCGGAAAAGAGGGGATCGGAAATATAATACCCTTTGTCGTGATAGGTTTCGGCCGGCTGCATTTGAAGTGCGCCTTGTTTGTTGAAATCTTCAAATTTAGCCGTAAACCGCCGTGCCCCAAAGCTGGTTATGAGTATAGCGCGCACCATGGGCGAAGCCGACGGGAAGTATTTTCTCGATCTCTGCAAGATCGGAGGCCGTGAGGTTCATGGCATCGGCTTCCGCGCATTCCTGTAAATGGCCGGCGCTTCGCGTGCCGGGGATCGGAACCATGTCGCCGTCCTGCGCGAGCACCCAAGCGATGGCGAGGGTTGCCGGCGTCACACCTTTATCTGCCGCCATGGCGTTGAAGGGCTCAAGCGCCTTCATATTGAAGGAGAAATTTGGTTCGACAAAGCGGGGGTTGTTCTTTCTGAAATCCGTATCCTTGAAGGTCGCGGGGTCGAGCGGTTTCTGGCTGAAGATGCCGCGTCCGACAGGGGAGAAGGGAACGAAGGTGACCCCGAGCTCCTGACAGGCCTGCACCATGCCGAGTTCGGGCATACGGGTCCAGAGGGAATATTCGCTCTGCACGGCCATCACCGGATGCACCGCATGGGCCCGGCGCAAGGTGGTGGGTGCAATCTCGGAAAAGCCGAAGCCGCCGATCTTTCCTTCCTTCTTGCACTTGACGAGAGTCTCAACCACTTCCTCAACCGGACGGGTCTGGTCCTGCCGATGGATGTAGTAAAGCTCAACATGTTCGACGCCAAGACGCTTGAGTGATTTCTCAAGTTCACCGCGCAAATAGTCTTCACTATTATCAAATGTGCGTTCCGTTGCGCCGGGTTCGCGCTTGATGCCGCCCTTGGTGGCAATTTTGAAAAAGTTCGGGTGATCCTTGATGAAGGCGCCGATAATCTCCTCCGACTTGCCCGCGCCATAGACATTGGAGGTGTCGAGAAAATCGACCCCGAGATCCATCGCTTTGGCCAGAGTCGCGTGGCTTTCCGTGATATCGGTAGCCCCATAAAATCCGGCAAAACTCATACAGCCAAGGCCAACGGCCCCCACCTTCAATCCGTCACTTCCAAGCGGTCGCTTCTGCATTTAACAACATCCCTTTTTTCAGCGTCTTGTTTTTTATCCAATAATGTTACTATGTTAGGATCACGGCGCAAGCGGTTAAAAAAATAAATAGAAGGAGCCGACCCGATGCATAAACTTGAATTTTTCTTCGATTGTTCCAGCCCCTGGACCTATCTCGCCTTTGAAAGCCTGCAACAGATGGCGGCGCGGCATCCTGATCTGGAGATCAGCTATCACCCGTTTCTTGTCGGCGGCGTGTTCAACACGGTCAATCCATCGGTCTATGCCTCGCGCGAAAACCCGGTGATCCCGAAGCAGCGCTACATGCAGAAGGATTTGCAGGACTGGGCGGACTATGTCGGCATCAAGATCATCCCGACGTCGAAGCTGCCCATCTTCCCCGTCAACAGCGTGAAAGCCATGCGCGGCGCTTTCGTGGCGATCGAGGAAGGGTGCATCGTTCCTTATGCCCGCCGGGTGTTTGAGCGTTACTGGAGTGAGGGCGCGGATATCTCGCAGGTTGATGTGATCGAGGGGATCGTTGCCGAAGTCGGGCTGGATAAAGATAGCTTCTTTGAGAAGATCAATGATCCCGTCTACAAGGACAAGCTGAAAGCCACCACGGCGGAGGTGATTGAGCGGGGCGGCTACGGCACGCCGACGATGTTCCTCGACGGCAGCGATATGTATTTCGGCAATGATCGGTTCCCGCTCATCGAAGCGAAGCTCAAATAGTAGGAAAAATCTATAAGGCATTAAAATGATTGATCTTTATTATTGGCCCACGCCGAATGGCTGGAAAATCTCCATCGCGCTTGAAGAGATGGAGCTCGACTATCGTGTCGTGCCTATCAATATCGGCAAGGGAGAGCAGTTCGAGGCTGACTTCCTGGCTATCAGCCCCAACAACCGCATGCCTGCCATTGTCGATCAGGACCCAGCGGATGGCGGGGAGCCGATCTCCGTCTTCGAGACCGGCGCGATCCTGATTTATCTTGCGGAGAAAACCGGCAAGTTCATGCCGTCCGATGTTCGCGGGCGCAAGGAGGTGATCGAATGGCTGATGTGGCAGATGGGCGGTCTTGGCCCAATGCTCGGCCAGAACGGGCATTTCAAATTCTATGCGCCGGAGAAAATCCCGTATGCGCAGGAGCGCTACTCGACCGAGGCGCTGAGGCTCTTTGATGTGCTCAATACCCGGCTGGAAGGGCGGGACTATATCTGCGGCGACTATTCCATCGCCGATATGGCCTGCTGGCCGTGGATACTCACCTATAAGCGCCAGGAAATTGATTTGGGCGAGTTTCCCAATATTCGCCGCT
>CALEMG010000125.1 GCA_937910835.1 uncultured Alphaproteobacteria bacterium
AGCGCCGCACAACGAAACGGCCGATTCCCCGGCAGAAGAGGGGGCGGATATAGGCGGGCACGAAACCCGGGAAGTTAAAGGCGCTGTCGACCCCTTCTTCCAGAGCGACCTGACGGATATTGTTCCCGTAGTCGACGGTTGGGATACCACGCGCCTGGAACTCAAGCATGGCGCGCACCTGTACCGCCATGGATTTGCGTGCCGCGATTTCAACCGATTTGGGATCGCTTTCGCGCATTTGTTCCCATTGATCGAGAGTCCAACCCTGCGGCAGGTAACCATTCACCGGATCATGGGCGGAGGTCTGGTCGGTGACCAGATCAGGGAGCATATCGCCTTCCAGAACTTCCGGGAAGATATCCGCAGCATTGCCGAGCAGGCCAACAGACACAGGCTTTCCGCGTTCATTAGAATCGCGGAGGATGGCGAGCGCTTCGGGTAAGCTGTCCGCCTTTTCATCGAGATAGCCTGATCGCAGGCGAAAATCGATACTGCTCGGCCGGCATTCCACGGCGAGCATGGAGGCACCGGCCATGGTCGCGGCAAGGGGCTGTGCCCCGCCCATGCCACCAAGGCCGCCGGTCAGGATCCATTTGCCGGAGAAATCGCCGCCAAAATGCTGCCGCCCGGCTTCGGCAAAGGTTTCATAAGTGCCCTGCACAATGCCCTGGCTGCCGATATAGATCCAGGAGCCCGCCGTCATCTGGCCATACATCATCAGGCCCTTCTTATCGAGCTCGTTGAAATGGTCCCAGTTGGCCCAATGCGGCACCAAATTTGCATTGAGATCGCGAAAGGACCGCTGGATCTGATAGAAGCACTCCCAGTTGCGCGCGGCGCGGCCGATCCCGCCATAGACCACAAGCTCCGCTGGATTTTCCGCTACATCCGGATCGAGATTGTTCATCAGCATACGGAGCGGTGCCTCGGTCAGCCAGCTCTTGCAGGAAAGTTCCGATCCCGTCGGGGCCTTGATCACACGGCTGTTGTCTCGTCTGTTCGTCATCGGGTCAATCCTTTATGTGGCTAGACGTTTCCGTCCATAGTCGAGCATGGTTTCTAGTATCTTTTTCAGCGTGGGCTGAAGCGCCGCTGCTTTCTCCGGTAGATAGGTAAACGGCGCTTCCTCTCTCATATACTCGGCTTGCGCGAGCTCCATTTGCAGCGCCTGGACATTGTTCGCCGGATCCCCGTAGTGGCGCGTGATATATCCACCCTTGAAGCGCCCGTTCAGCGCATGGCTGTAGAGGGAGGCGGCGGCGATTTTCTCCACCGTTTCAGCAAGCTCCGGGTCCATGGAAATACCGTCCCCTGTCCCGATATTGAGCGTTGGCAGGCGTCCGTCAAAAAAACGCGGCAGGACGGAACGGATGGAATGGCAGTCATAGAGCAGCACAAAACCATGTGCCGCCTTGATCCGCTTGATCTCCTCCGTGAGAACATCATGATAGGGCTGCCAGAAGACGCCACGTCGGGTCTCGATCTCCTCCTCATCCGGTTCCAATCCGTCGAGATATAGCTTCGAGTCGTCAAATAATGTTGTCGGACAGAGCTCCGTGACGCTCTGGCCCGGATATAGTGATTCACCGCCGGGATCACGGTTAAGATCGATCACATAGCGCGAGAAGCGCGCGGTCACGACAGTTGCGTTCAGCTCCTCCGCCATCTGCCGATAGAGCCGGTTGATATGCCAGTCCGTATCGGGAAGGGCTTTTGCTTTTTCCGTCAGTCGCCGTTCAATGGACGTCGGAATTTCTAGGCCGACATGCGGCTGGCTGAGGAGGAGAGGGGAATCTCCCCGTGTTAAAGTAAAAACATCGCCCTGCATGCTAACTCTCCAAAGTATCAGGAAGAAAGTCTGCAAATTTGGTCGCCAGTGTGCCGCTCATCACAAGCTTTTTCGCGGCTTCAATATCTGGAGCGAAGAAGCGGTCTTCCTCATAGGGTGCGACAATTTTCCGGATTTCCGCATGCAGCTTTTCCAGCGGTGCGGAGGTTTTAAGCGGCGCACGAAGTTCGAGTCCCTGCGTTGCCGCCAGCAGCTCGATCCCGATGATGGCCGCTGTATTCTCCGCCATGCGTAACGTTCGCCGCGCGCCGTGGGTTGCCATGCTGACATGATCC
This sequence comes from uncultured Alphaproteobacteria bacterium, assembly GCA_937910835.1. GTDB lineage: Bacteria > Pseudomonadota > Alphaproteobacteria > Sneathiellales > Sneathiellaceae > Sneathiella. Next base: position 2,125 of record CALEMG010000125.1, read on the forward strand.
TCCTGATTGGCCGAGGTCGGGATGCTGTCGACTGAGGCGGGAAAGGCCTGCTGCTTGTTCTCGCTGGCGAGTGATGCCGCTGTCACATGGGCGATCATGAAGCCGGAATTGATCCCGGCACTGGTGACCAGAAAGGCAGGCAGGCCGCTGATGGAGGTGTCGACCAGCATCGCGATGCGTCGCTCCGACATGGAGCCTATCTCGGTAATGGCAAGCGCGAGATTATCGGCGGCGAGAGCCACTGGCTCTGCATGGAAATTCCCGCCCGAAATCACTTCGTCCGTTTCGACAAAGACTAGCGGATTGTCGGAGACGGAGTTCGCCTCGATAATTAGGACGACCGCCGTATGACGCATCTGATCGAGGCAGGCGCCCATCACCTGCGGCTGGCAACGCAAACAATAGGGGTCTTGCACCTTTTCGCAGTCTTCGTGGGACTTGCGGATTTCGCTTCCTTCGATCAGGGCACGGTAGCTTGCCGCCATTTCCATCTGTCCGATCTGGCCGCGTGCCGCATGAATGCGGGTATCGAAGGGGGCATCGGTGCCTTGTGCCGCATCCAAAGAAAGGCTGCCAGCGAGGGTCGCCGTGGCGAGAAGCTTTTCCGTCTCGAACAATCCGGCGAGAGCAAGGGCAGTGGAAACCTGCGTCCCGTTCAGGAGCGCGAGGCCTTCCTTCGGGCCGAGAGTGAGCGGCGTGAGCATCAATGCCTTTAGGGTGGCGTCGGCGGGAACGATTTCCCCGTCAAAACGAACATTGCCGATCCCCATCAGGGCCGCCGTCATATGGGCGATGGGCGCAAGATCGCCGGCCGCGCCGACTGAGCCCTTTGCCGGAATACAGGGGTAAATTTTGTGTTCCAGGAAGGTCATCAGGGCGTTGATGACTGTCATCCGCACCCCCGAGAAGCCGCGCGCAAGGCTGGCCGCCTTCATCGCCATGACGAGCCGGACGATATTGTCGTTCAGGAGCGGACCCACGCCGGTGGAATGGGACAGGACGAGATTTTTCTGCAACGCCTCTAGCTTGTCTTTGGGGATAATCTCCTGAGCGAGGCGTCCAAAGCCGGTATTGATGCCATATACAGTACGGTTTTCATCGACGATATTCTTGACCGTTGCCGCACTGGCCTCTACCGCATCACGGCATGCGGGATCGAGGGAGAGATTGCGTTCCCCCTCATAAATCAGGCGAAGTCCATCCAGAGTAAGGTGGCCCGGAGATAGAACCAGATTTGTCGGATCGATGTTCATAGATGACCTCCAAAATACCGCGAATGGAGCGGGTTAGAGCCAATAGCTTGAGTGAGTTCAGACGGATGCTCGATATCCCAAACGGCGAGATCGGCCTGCTTGCCGACCTCCAGTGTGCCGATCCGATCCGCAAGGCCGAGCGCTTTGGCAGCGTTGCGAGTAAAACCGGCGAGGGCTTCCTCCGGCGTCAGGCGGAAAAGAACCGCCGCCATATTCATCATCAACTGCGGGTTCGTTGTGGGGGACGAGCCGGGGTTGCAGTCAGTCGCCAGCGCCATGGAAACTTTATATTTGCGGAAAAGTTCAATCGGTGGCTTCTGGGTTTCGCGCAAATAATAAAAGGCGCCGGGAAGGCTCACCGCAACGGTGCCCGCCTTTGCCATTTCCTTCACACCTTTTTCGTCGATGTACTCCAGATGATCGGCGGAGAGTGCCTTGAAATGAGCGGCAAGCTCTGCGCCGCGCTGATTACTGAGTTGCTCCGCATGGATTTTAATCGGGATGTTCAGCTTGTCGGCGGCCTTGAATAGCTGTCGCACCTGGTCTTCGGAGAAGGCAATTTTTTCGCAGAAAGCATCAATCGCGTCGACAAGTCCAAACGCGTGGATTGTCGGGAGCATCTCATGGATGACTTTCGCCATATAGCCATCGCTGTCGCCTGCGAATTCCGGCGGAATGCTATGCGCGCCGAGAAAGGTTTTCTGTACGCGGACAGGGTTGCTCTCGCCAAGATGCTTGGCCACCTCCAGCATTTTGCCCTCATCCTCTAGATCGAGGCCATAGCCGGACTTGATCTCCACCGTCGTCACCCCGGCATTGATCATGGCTTGCAGGCGCGGCTGACTCTCGGCGGCGAGATCGCTTTCGCTTGCCTCGCGTGTCGCCTTGACTGTGGAGAGAATGCCGCCGCCCTTGGCTGCAATTTCCTCATAGGTCGCGCCGTTCAGTGACATCTCGAATTCCTGCGCCCGGTTACCCGCGTAGCCGAGATGGGTGTGGCAGTCGATCAGACCCGGCGTGATCCAGCGGCCTTCCAGATCGACAACCTCGGTTGCTGTCGGCGCTCCATTTGCCGTGAGGCCAGTCCAGCTGATTTTATCACCGGTGACGGCGAGGGCATCGGCATCCACCGTGCCATAAGGCTCGTTTCCCGGCATCATCGTTGCCAGATGGGCGTTGATGAATAGTCTGTCGCAAGTTGCTGTCGCCATTTCTCCCATGCCCCATTTTAAATTTGTATATACAAATTATTATGATAAGATTTTGCTTATGATCAAGCATTTTTTTGACGAAATACAGTTGTCTAACGGTTGGCGGCGAAATCAGTTCCTTGAAGTCTCCGAAACTGGGAAAATTATGGCGATTGGAGACGGGATCCCGGGCGCGGCGGATATTGTTCACCGGGGATATACGGTGCCGGGCATGGCCAATGTACATTCCCACGCGTTTCAGCGTGCGATGGCGGGCCTTGCCGAGACAGCGGGTCCGGCGGCGGACAGCTTCTGGAGCTGGCGTCAGGTAATGTATAGCTTTTTGAGCGTGATCACGCCGAAGCAGTTGGAGGTGATTGCTTCGCAGCTTTATCTGGAAATGCTGAAGGCGGGTTTTACCTCGGTCGGGGAATTTCACTATCTGCATCATGATAAGGATGGCGCGGCCTTTACCGACCCCACAGAAATGAGCGGTCGAATACTTGCGGCGGCGGAACGGACGGGCATCGGCCTGACGCTGCTGCCGGTGCTGTATCGATACAGCGGATTTGGGGGGCAGGAGCCGCAGGACCATCAGCGCCGCTTTATCATGGAGGGAGATAGATTTCTTGACCTTGTCGAGTGTCTGCAGGAGAGATGCAAACCGGATGCATCTTGCGTCGTCGGCGTTGCGCCGCATTCACTCCGGGCAGTGGATCCGTCACTGTTAAAGGACGTGCTATCGGGGCTCGATAAAAATATTCCCTGTCATATACATATTGCCGAGCAGCAAAAAGAGGTGTCCGATTGCCTCGACTGGTCGGGCAAGCGGCCCGTGGAGTGGTTGCTCGAGAATGCGCCAGTGGCTGAAAACTGGTGCCTGATACACGCGACCCATGTTACGGAGACGGAGCGGAAGGCCGTCGCCGGATCGGGAGAGGTCGCGGGGCTGTGTCCGATCACTGAGGCCAATCTTGGCGACGGGCTTTTCCCAGTGGGAGAGTTCCTGAATGAAGGCGGGCGTATCGCCATTGGCTCGGACAGTAATATCTATGTCTCGCTTGCCGAGGAAGTCCGGCTGCTGGAATATGGGCAGCGTCTCACGCAAGAATCACGAAATGTGCTCGGCGATGAAACCAATTCGACCGGTATGCGGATATTCTCACGCGCTCTTGAAGGTGGGCATCAGGCGCTTGGCCGTCCGGGGCTTACCAGACTGCGGGTCGGCGGGTTTGCAAATTTTGTCGTTCTCGATGAAGATCATCCGGTGCTTCTTGGTAAATCGGCAAGTAAAGTTCTCGATAGTTGGCTGTTCGCAGG
>CALEMG010000126.1 GCA_937910835.1 uncultured Alphaproteobacteria bacterium
TATAAATCTCGCTCTATATGGCTGCCCAATTGAAGGTACCGAAATTTGCCCGCACCAACACATGAAGTAAAAGGAGAAATGTCGTCTTACCCGCGCCATAGGGTCCGATAAGAACACTGCAACCGGTCGTCCCGAAAGAAAGATCAAGTGGGCCAACAATATTTTTCGTGCCCTTGCGCACAATTGCGCCCTTAAGATCAACTGGCAGTATCGTATCTACCATGTCCCCTCCCGCTCCGTTCGTGAAAGGATATGGATCGCGAGATTAATCAGGATCGCCATGGATATCAGGACTATACCCAGACCAAGAGCCAGCGGAAAATCACCCTTCCCCACCTCCAACGCGATTGCCGTCGTTAGGACACGGGTGAGATGATCAATGTTCCCACCGACAATCATGATCGCCCCGATCTCTCCGATTCCCCGACCAAATCCGGTCAGAGTTGCGGTCAGCAGACTACGCCGACCATCCCAAAGCAATGCCTTCATACGCTGCCATTTCGTTGTTTTGATGGAGATCAGCAAATCATGATAGAGAAACCAAAGATCACGCATCGACTGATGAGAAATAGAGGCAATGATTGGCGTTACAATAATTACCTGTGCAATGATCATTGCTGTCGGCGTAAACAGCAGATCGAGCACACCAAACGGACCGGAACGCGACAGCAGAATGTACACGAAAAGCCCGACCACCACAGGCGGAAGCCCCATCAGGGCATTGAGCAACGCAATAGCAAGCCGTCTGTATCGAAACCGCGTCACTGAGAGCCAGGCCCCAAAGGGTAAACCAATGACGGCGGATATCAGAACCGCCGATATGGTCACCTGCAACGACCTCAGGGATATTTCAACCAGATCGTGGTCCAGATGAATTATCAACCCAAATGCCGACTGCAATCCTGCCAGGAGATCATTCATGCTGTATTGACTCTGACCAATCCGGAAATTTTGTTATCACGTTATAATTCTCCCCAAAGCTCCGCCGTTGGCTCGTCCGCATACGACGCCCTGAAAGATGAATACGTCACTCGCCAAAGCTGAGCAACAGTCCTGCGCCGCGCAAATGCCTTCCGTGCCTTCTAATATAATTTTCTTTCCATCTAACGTGCCAATATCAGTATACTCGATCGAAAACAGGAGATTAATCAATGCATTTGACAGCCCGTCAGACCGAAATCTTCGAGCTTGCGAAAGCACAGGGTCGCGTACAAGTCGATGAACTGGCGGAGCATTTCGACATTACCCCCCAGACAATCCGAATGGATTTGAACAACCTTTGTTCCAATAAGGTCCTCGTTCGGTTCCACGGCGGCGCGCTTTTTCCAGAAACTAGCGAAAATGTCGAATATGAAGCAAGGAGACAAATTGCATCGGAAGAAAAGGCTTCTATCGGCGAGGAAACGGCCAAGCTCATCCCTAATCATTCCTCCCTTTTTATGAATATCGGCACCACGACAGAGGCCGTCGGGCAAGCCTTGGTCAACCATCAAGGATTGATGGTCGTGACAAATAATATCAATGTTGCCAATAATTTACGGCTTTACCAATCATTCGAGGTCGCCATTGCCGGTGGCGTTGTCCGCCCTTCCGACGGCGGTATTGTCGGCGAAGCCACTATTGATTTCATCAATCAGTTCAGGGTCGATTATGCCGTCATTGGTGCTTCAGCTATTGATCCAGATGGCTCCCTTCTAGACTTTGATTTTCGCGAAGTTAAGGTCGCGCAAGCGATCATTTCCAATGCCCGGCATGTCATACTTGTCGTGGATTCCACCAAGTTTGAACGTCGGGCGCCGGTGGTGATCGCTCAAATGGCGCAGGTCGATACTCTGGTAACCGATCGCATTACCGAGCCTTCTATCCGTCGCATATGTGCCGAGGGAGACGTTCGAATCATAGAGACAGCCCTCCAGTCGCGATAAAACGAAAATATATATAGGATAATATTTTCCTTTTATTTTCATTTATACGGTATAAATCTTCGATTTTGATTTCATTGCTATTCGGGATTGCTGGGATTTATGGCAGCTTTTTTTGATATTTTTGTAATCGGAGTGGGAATAATCGGTTGCGGTGTCGCACGCGACGCCGCCGGACGGGGATATTCCGTCGCCCTTTGCGAAATGAATGACCTTGCCAGCGGCACCTCATCGGGCTCGACAAAGCTCATCCATGGTGGCCTCCGGTATCTTGAGCACTACGAATTCCGGCTCGTGCGAAAGGCCCTTCAGGAAAGAGAAATACTTTGGGCCAATGCACCGCATATAATCTGGCCCTTGCGGTTCGTGCTTCCTCATCACAGAGGACTTAGACCCGCCTGGCTCCTCCGACTTGGGTTATTTCTATACGATCATCTTGGTGGCCGGAAGAAGCTGCCCGCGTCAAAATCCCTCAATCTCAGCGAAGATATTCTCGGAGAACCCTTGAAAAAGGAGTTTGCGGCTGGCTTCGAGTATTCAGATTGCTGGGTGAATGATTCACGCTTGGTTGTCCTGAATGCAATGGATGCTGCAGCTCGCGGCGCGCTCATTGAAACGCGCACGAAATGCACTGCCGCCGAGCAAAAAGGCGGTCTTTGGCATATCACCACACAGGACACTGTCAGCAATGAAACCGTGACCAGAACGGCGCGGATGATCGTGAATGCCGCTGGCCCCTGGGTCGACAAGATTATTCAGGCGGCGTCAAACTCATCCACATCCCCCACCGTCCGCCTTGTTCAGGGAAGCCATATCGTTGTGCCAAAGCTTTATGGGCATGACAGATGCTATATCTTCCAGAATGCGGATGAACGGATCATCTTCGCTATTCCCTACGAGCAGAACTACACCTTGATCGGGACTACTGATCAGGACTACGGCGGTGATCCAGAGAACGTCGCGATCAGTAATACTGAGATTTCCTATCTTTGTAACGCCGCGAGCGAGTATTTTGACAAGCCTGTGCGAGAAGAAGACGTCATCTGGACTTACTCCGCCGTCCGGCCGCTTTTCGACGACGGGGCAACCAAGGCGCAGGAAGCCACTCGTGACTACGTTTTAAAATGGCAATCGGGGGAAAACACACCACCATTTCTTAACATTTTCGGCGGCAAGATCACCACCTACCGTCGTCTGGCGGAAGCTGTCCTGGAAATGGTGGAACACACACTGGGGCGCAAAGCAGGCGAATGGACTATCAAAACGCCACTTCCGGGTGGAGATTTTCCAATGGAAGGATTTACGGAATTACTCTCGAAAGTTCGCAAGGCTTATCCATTCCTGGATCGCCAGCAGACTGAACGTATGCTGCGCGCCTACGGCACGCGCTTATTTGATCTGATGGGAAGTACGGCAAATTTAGCTGATCTTGGTGTCGATTTTGGCGGTGGCCTCTATGAGCGAGAAGTCCGATACCTTATGGAACATGAATGGGCGCAAACCGCCGATGATGTCCTCTGGCGGAGGAGCAAAATAGGGATCGGGATGCGCGAGGAACAAATCTCTGCCCTCAACAATTGGATGAAGTCAAAAGAAACGTTCAGTCTGACCGAGTCAGCTTCACCCCCACCAACACAATAACTGCGCCAAATATCTGAATGAGCGTAATCACCTCATCGAGCAGAATGACCGAACTCAGGATGGCAATAACGGGAATGAAGAAACTGTAGACCATCCCCTTGGTAACGCCCAATCGGGCAATGCCTGCGCAATACCAGACAAAAGCGAGAGCCGCGCCAAAGATCGCGGTAGATGCCCAACTCAGCCAACCAAGCGTTGGAATGGCCGCCCAATTCTGCTCGATGAGGCTTGGAAAGCCGATCAGGTTCAATGTTATCGAGCCGAATAACGTCGCCCAAGCGGTAACGAAAAGAGGGCCACGCCTTGCGACCAACGGCCCGGAAACAAAAGTATAAAGAGCCCACATCATCGATGCCCCGACAATCAGCATGTCCCCGACGATCGAGCCGGCATTGAATGTGATCTCCGTCAGACTGTTATTGATAACCACGGCAACGCCTAGGAAGGAGAGAAAGATGCCGATCCAGGCCTTGGTGCCCGGACGGTTTCCCATCGCTGCTGATATCAGAGCGCCAAATATGGGGGAGGTCGTTATCAGGACCGAGGCTTTCGATGCGGATGTCAGGCTGAGGCCATATGCCCACCCGCCCTGAAACAGGGTTACACTCAGCAAGCCGATGATGAAAAGCATCCCCGCCTCCTTAGCGGATATTCCAATGGTCGTGTTTTTGATCAGAAGGATTCCAAAAAGCAAAATGCTTGCTGCCAGATACCGCGTCGCCGAGAAGGTAACCGGATCCATGAAATCCAGCGCGAATTTCGCAATTGGAAAATTGATGCCCCAGGCAAGGACGGCGCCAATTAAGAAAACATCCCCGCCTGTAATGCCTCTACTCTTCTGGTCTGCGGGATTCTGTATCATGGCGGTTTTTCCGTCCTATCGTTATTTCTTTACAATATTGTTATATTGACGGGTGCCTTTATGGATAGATAGTCTAAATATCAATTGCGCAGGGTTCTTGTTTCAGAGAATTCGCCCATAATACGTATAATCAACTGCATGAAATTGCGCATATCGCATAAATAGTAGCAATTTCGGTGACCGCTTACTTCGTTTAGTAAACAGAAAATTCAACTTTTATGGTTATGATGAAATTTAGCAAAAAGTTGAGTGTTTAACTGAGTATCGAAAAACTTTGGATATCAAGGCCACAAGATTGTGAAATTGTCAGACAACAAAGTCAAAATGCCCTTTGTCGAAAGCAAGCGGCCAGACATGGTTTATATTGCAAAGCTCCTTGAGCAGTGCATAGAAACCAATATGTGGGCGAATCGCGGACCGCTTTATCACCTGCTAGCTGAAAAGTACGAAAAACATTTTAACCTTCCCGCCGAGTTCGCTGTTACGCCCTGCGCAAATGGCGGCATTGGCCTAGAAGCTCTGGCAAGATTTCTTGAGATCAAGTTCGATACTCCAATCCGCTGGGTCGCCAGTTCCTTCAGCTTCAACAATCTAGGGCGCGGCTATTTCAACGATATGCATTTCGTTGATTGTACTGAGGAAGGCATCTTGAGCCTGACCGCACTTGAAGAATTCGGCCTTGCCAATTTTGACGGCTTCGTTGTCACCAACCCGTTTGGAGCCTGGCATGATTTTGATCCCTTTATCAAATTTGCCGAGAAACATAAGAAATTCATGGTGATCGACAACGCGGCCGGCCTCAATGAAAAGCTGCCGGACTGGCCGTATCAGAGCTTTAGTCTGCATCATACGAAACCCTACGGCGCCGGAGAAGGAGGACTTATTCTGTCGCCAAGAGATGAAATGGAATCAATTTATAACCTTCTGAACTACGGTCCCGTTGAACCCGCGGAAAAGAAACATTGGATCAATAATGGTAAAGTGTCCGATATCGCCTGCGCTTTTCAAATTGATCGATTAAGCCGCGTTGACGAATGGAAGCCTCTCTATCTTGAACAGGCAGTTAGGGTGACGAAAATCGCATCGAAAGTAGGATTGCGGCCGCTTTACCCATTCGACGGCACCACACCGGCAACCAGTCTGCCTTTTTGTGCCGAGACGCCCATACGTCAGGATGACGTCGATGCGGCACAGCATCTGATGCTCGCTAAATATTATCTGCCGCTTGTGGAGACTCCGAACTGCGTGGATATCTACCATCGCCTAGTCAACATCCCCTGTCACCCGGATGTTGCCTATCTGAAGGAAGAAAAACTACTTGAAGATTTTACGAGGCTGACAAAAAAACATAATGTTCATGCAGAAAGGTAAAAAGGAAGAGGGTTATGATGCGCTAATCCGTCCCCTTCTACCTACCTATGATCCAAAAAAAGAGAAGACAGCGGATATAACTTTCTCCTGCTCGTCATCAGATAATCCCGCATAGAGTGGCAGCCTTACAAGTCTGTCGGATGTGCTTTCCGTATGGCACAAATCCCCATGTGACCGCCCTATCTTTTTACCCATCGGAGAATTATGCAACGGGACATAGTGAAAATACGCATGAATGCCTCGCGCTGCCATAAAAGAAATAAAGTCCGTGCGACGATCAATGTCTGGCAGTAACAAATAAAACATATGGGCGTTATGGCTACATGACTGCGGAACTGTTGGCAGGCCGACCAGCTCTCCATCCCCCACCTCCTGAACTGCATCGTAATAGCGATTCCAGATTCTA
>CALEMG010000127.1 GCA_937910835.1 uncultured Alphaproteobacteria bacterium
AAGATGGCCATATCCGTAAAGCGTATCGATGCCGTTAGAAAGTTCAACAGGTTTTACACGAAACATGTCGGCGCCCTGAACGAGGGGTTACTGAACAGCCGATTTTCCCTGACGGAAATGCGGGTACTTTATGAACTGTACGCAGGCGAAAGCCTGACGGCGGGCGACCTCTCAAAAACCCTCTCGCTTGACCCCGCCTACCTCAGCCGTCTCCTCAAGAAGTTCAAGTCGGAAGGCTTGCTTAAAACCGAGAGAAGTGCATCAGATGGCCGACAGCGGGTTCTTTCCTTCACAGAGGAAGGACGACATGTTTTTGCACCTTTCATCCAAGCATCCCGCGATGAAGTGGCGGCAGTCCTCACGCCGCTTTCCGATACCGCGCAAATCCGGCTACTTGCCGCGATGGACTATATTGCCTCAACACTTGATCCGGTGGACGGTAAATCTGACCCCGTCATTATCCGCAGTCACCGCCCCGGCGATATCGGCTGGGTTATCCATCGCCATGCCGATCTCTACGCGCGGGAATATGACTTTGATGGTAGTTTTGAGGCCCTCGTTGCGAAAGTCGGCGGGGATTTTCTGACCAACTATGACCCGGAGTTCGAGCACTGCTGGATCGCCGAACGAAACGACGAAATCCTGGGCTCGGTTTTTCTTGTAAAGAAAGACAAGGCGACAGCGCAGCTCCGTCTGCTGTATGTCGAACCCACGGCACGTGGCCTCGGCGTCGGTCGCAAGCTGGTCGACGAATGTATTCGCTTTGCCCGTCGCAAACACTATAAAAAAATGACACTTTGGACCAATAGAATCCTCCATGCGGCGATACATCTATATGAAGAGGCCGGATTTGAGATGGTTGATGAGGAGCCTCACCACAGTTTTGGGCAGGATCTTGTCGGGCAGACTTGGGATTTAGCTTTATGAACCGTGCAAACCTGGCCCTGCTGGCCGCCACTGGAAGCGGTATTGTCGTGGGGGCCGCAACGGTGGCGACGGGATCAATTGTCAATGAGATCGGCCCGGTTACAATTGCCTTCGGCCGATACCTGATTGGTGTTTTGCTGTTGCTGCCGCTTGCGCTTCGCATTCGCTGGAGCCCCGTAACGCTGCGAGATTTTCTGGCGATCCTTCTTTTTGGCATTTTCCAGTTTGCAATTCTGATCATACTGCTGAATTTCTCGGTCATTTATATTTCTGCCGGTCTTGCCGTGCTGATATTCGCTAGCTTGCCCCTTCTCACCATGGCTATCGCCATTCTACTCGGGCGGGAAAGTTTTACCTATCGCAAGCTCTCCGGGATTATTCTGACCATAATCGGCGTTGGATTTGCCGTCGGCGCGACGGCTTTCGCCCAAGAATTTGGCATCATGGGATGGGTCGGTATCGGGGCTGCATTTTTAAGTGCTTTTTTAGGGGCGCTTTGCTCAGTCCTCTATAGCGCTCATATGCCGCGCTACCCAACTTTGCAGATTAGTACCATGGCGATGGGCTGCGCGGTTCTGTTCCTGTTTGGTCTTGCACTTATGGAAGGCATGATCGACACAATCCCGCTCTTTTCAACAACCACTTGGTTTGTTTTACTGTTTATCGGCTTCTCCAGCGCAGTGGGCTATTTCTGCTGGCTTTTCGCACTCGCCCATATCCCGCCATCGAATGTGACGGTATTTCTGGGCCTCAGTCCGATCACAGCTTCAATCCTGGGCGCTCTGTTTATTGCCCAGCCTCTCTCGGTTCAGGACCTGATTGGAACGGCTCTAGTGATCGCCGGCCTCGTTATCTCTCTTTGGCGCAGGGAAAGTGCTGACACCAATCGCTAATCCAATTTATTGACGCTAACGACTTACTGTTATGTTTAAATCGATAATGGGAAAGTTGGTTTCCTGACAAGTTTATGTTACGCAATATAGGCCGGACTATGTCTGGCTTTTAATGCCGTTGCAGCGCCTGCTAATAGCTGTTGAAGTATTGATTTTAACGGGAACGTCGTAAATGATGAAAAACGTCAATTCGGCAGCTGCCTCCATTTTTATCTTCCTTGCTGTACTTCTCTCAATTAGTAGAGCTGATCTATATGGAGCCATTCCATCCCTATTTCAGATAGGTATTGCCATTGGGATTACCCTCATAGTGTTGGCAGGGCTGGCGGGACGAAAATCTCTTCTTGCCGCCTTTCTGGCAATAGGTGTTTTTTTTGTTATTTTGGCCACTTGTGCATACGTATCGCAACCCTTCTACCCGGCAGGCCATGACGGATTTGTTTACCATATAACCGCTATTTGGGATCTGGCAAACGGCTGGCATCCCTTTCTCACGCCGAATAGCAACATATGGGTCGATTCCTACCCGACAGGCTATTGTACGATGCAGTCATATCTTGAATCCAAAACGGGCCTGCCAATGGCGGGGCAAGCGCGCCTGATAGGACTGATGGCAGTATTAGGGGCGCAATCTTTTGCCTTTTTCTATGAAAAAATCTCGAGAACATGGCCGCGGTTCAATATCTGGCCTGCAATTCTATTTTCGTTCATAGTCGTTGCCAACCCCATTCTCCTGACGCAGATCCAAACGCATTATGTTGCTGCGCCGCTATATACGGTTGGCCCCTCTCTTGTCTT